>JAUYME010000010.1 GCA_030699515.1 bacterium | reverse complement strand
GCCCTCAGCTAGTTAGAGACAAATGATACATATTGCGAATAGTTTATTTTAATCTTCTTTGAGTTTGCACTATCTTAACAATATTATTTCTTCCTTGGCCCACTCAACTTATCTGTCTCCTCCGCAATGTTTCAGCGGGAGAGAGGATGAGTTTTGGGCACTCTAACTAGTTGAAGGCTTGACCTCCTCTTTTAGACTTTTTTAATGACCTTTTCTTGGTTTTCACTATCCCCTACATCCTGTGTCCTGCGTCCTCTCCTAAGCTATTTCTATCTTTGCCGGCTCTACAATCCGGACAGTTTTCTTCCTTCTTCGCCTTATCACTACTGCGATTAAAAGAATAATGATGATTAGAAGAAGAAGTGCCGGAGAAAAGATAGCGGAGCCAATTACTCCCAGTGCGCTTCCCAGAGCAACATTGTTGGTTGCGCTAATTGCACCAATTCCTTCGTTTACCCTGATAAAGCTGTGATCTGGGGAAATTCGTCTTTCGTTTCCAACTTCCGATACTACTCTGAAGTAGTAGGTTCGCTCCATCTGTAGGTTTCCAAGCATTACAGAATGGATTGTGGACACAGCGCCGCTATCCGGGCTTGTGTATTCGTAAACAAAGTTTGCGCCCTTAGTAGCTTGAGAGGCTAGGCCGTAATGAACTCTGCCTCTGGAAGGTTTGTTGGTTTCCCAGCTAACGAAAACGTTTCCACTTTCGTCAATGTAAGTTCTGACGTTGTAGAGCTCCAAAGCTTGCATGTTAATTCCTGAAACTGTACCAAGCACGGTTGGCTGAGCTTGCACTACAACGGTTCTAACAACAGGAACTTCCACCACTGTTGGGGTTGGGCTAGGGTTTGTTACTACAGCAGTTCTTGGGCCTTCTACGTTGATGCTAAAAGACTGGCTATCGTCGTTTCCATATCTATCTTCGGCAGTTACCGTAACGTACTGGATTGTACCTGCATGTTCGCTAGATGGAGTCCACTCTATATACCCATCATTTCTATCAATTCGCATTCCACTTGGAGCGCGATCTAGGAAATAAGAGATCCTGTCTCTATCTCTGTCGTAAGCATTTACGTTGTAAGTGTAAAGCTCGCCAACTCTGGCATTTTCCCTTGGCCAAGATTCTATTTCCGGAGCTTGGTTAAAGCGGTTGTCTCCGGGATAGCTGCTGTAATAAGCAGTGTTTGGGTACCTATAGCAATCGTCACTCCAATAACAATCGTAAGGATCCTGGTGAGGATAATAGTCGTAACCATAATCATAAGTATCGTAGCTGTCGTGGCTTGCGCTGGCGCTTAGCGGAAAAGACGCTATAACAATAGCGAGTGTGAAAACTGCGATTATGCTTACTTTTACTGTGTTTTTCATACATTTGTGCCCATTTGTACCTTTGTGTACATAGGCTGAATTTGAGCAAAATATAGCATTATTTTGGATATTTGTCAACCCCTCACCTAATAAGGTTATACTGGGTGTATGCATTATGTTTATTTATTAAAAAGTGAAGTAAAAAATAAGCATTATGTTGGCATAGCCAAGAATGTGAAAAAGAGGCTATTAGAACATAATGCAGGCAAAGTAAGGTCAACAAAGCCATATATTCCGTATCGTTGCCTATATCTTGAAGGCTATGCGAGCGTAGAAGATGCAAAAATTAGAGAGAAGCGGCTCAAGAATTTTGGAAAGGCATATGTTCAATTGAAGAAAAGGCTTAAATATAGCCTTCAAGCTTGGGATTAGGTGAGGGGTCAAGCCCGAAAAGTTCGCCTTGCTCACCTCGGGCCAGGGCCCCTGTGTGCGGATTCGTACAAAAAATACCCGAAAATCGGGTATTTTTTGGTAACGAGTAAGCCGGATTCTGTTATCTCGCCTAAAAGGCGGATGACGACAATTTGTCTAGCTCCGACGTCACCGTCGGAGTCATGCGGCACAGACCTCGCAAAGCGAGGAATACGACCTTGCACTCCGTAAGGATTTAGCCGTTTCACCCCTTCTTTTTGTCCCTATAGAAGGATTAGGCCAACTAGCTTGGGATAGGGCCCTCCCGATGCCTTTCGGATCGGGACGTCACTGCTCGCACCTCTTTCTTACGAATGGCAGTTGTTAGCTGCTACGTTGCCGATTTTATCCACCGAAGGTGGCTATAAAATCGAGCACCCCGAGCAGGGTCGAGGGGTATCCTTCGACAAGCTCAGGACGCACGGTTTTGATAGCTGCCTGCGGCAGACAAAACCAGCGAGAGTCCGGACTTTCCTCCCCGATGGATATCGAGGTAGCCGTCCTGTTACAGGGCTAATTTTACCTATTTTTCTCTATTTGTCAATTAATTTCTTGAATACCTGATAGGTTGTTCTGGCATCATCTATGGCTCTGTGTTCTCTGCCTGTGTCTACCTCAAAGTGCGGTGCCAGCTCGTTAAGCAATGAGAAAGTTTTAAAATTTCCCTTATCTTTTAGCTTCGCCCAGCCAAGACTTAAAGTGTCTAAAGATTTGTAGTGGAAGTTTGGTTTTAGGCCCACTTCTTCCAGAGCTTTCTGAACAAACATTCTATCTGCATTAACGTTGTGGCCAATTAGCATACAGTTTTCGGTGTGGCGCAAAAATTCTTCAAGCCCTTCTTTTTTGCCAACCCCTTCGTTTTTCCACTCTTCTTCGTTGTAGCCATTAAGCTGCAGTGAATGGGGGTCTGCGGTTTCAATATGCTGTGGAAGGATTTTAATATCCCCTTCTTCAATAAATTCCAAAGTTTTTGCTTTGGCTTTTACAAAACCAATTTCTATCAGCTCGTGCTTGAGAATTTCTAGGCCGGTGAATTCGCAGTCAAAAAAAACCAAGTCTAATTCCTCTAATGGTGTGTCTTTAAATTTTGGAATAGTCATACGTGGAAGGTTATAGATTATAGATTATAGGTTATAGGTTATATAATTCTTTGTTTGCTTCTTTTGAAAATTTGATTATTGTGATTTGTTTGGTATTTGGTGCTTACCGCTTTTCCAAAGCGGTTATACCCGGCATGGGCTTGCCTGCCAGATAGGCTAGCATAGCACCACCTCCTGTTGAAAGGAAGTTTACTTTATTTTCCAGCTTCATATCCACAATTAAACTGCTGGTTTCTCCTCCGCCAATAATTGAGTAGGCATTACTTTTGGCAATGGCCTTTGCAACTGCTTCGGAGCCGCCCCTGTAAAGGGGGTTTTCAAAGAATCCCATGGGTCCGGCCCAGATAACTGTTCCGGCGCCCTTGATGTGACGGGCAAATTCACCTTGGCTTTTGGGGCCAATATCTAAAATCTTGTTTTTTTCTTTAATAAAGTCGCTTGGCAGAATAAGCTTTCGCATTCTTAAGTGTTTTTCTTTAAGACTCGGCAACAGTTTGTGATCAACTACCGAATTAGCTACATCTTCCCCCTTTGCTACTAAAATAGTGTTTGCGATAACTCCGCCAATTAAAAATTTACCGGCTTTGTCGTAAAGGTGTTCAACTACGGAAAATTTATCAAAGGCTTTGCCTCCGGCAAGAATTACTACAAGCGGTTTTTTGGGCCGTTTCATCACTCCATCAAGTTCTTCAATCTCTTTTTCTAAAGCCAAGCCGGCAAAACCGGGTAGATGCTTAGTAATTGCCGCAATAGAGGCATGCTCTCTGTGCGAAGTTGAAAAATCGTCATTTACATAAAAATCTCCCAAACCGGCAAGCTGATGGGCAAAAGTTTTATCATTTTTTTCTTCGCCGATATTGAAACGAATATTTTCTAAAAGGAAAACAGAGCCATTTTTTGATTTTTTTACTTTCGCACGAATTGCTCTTGGATTAAAGTGATCAAAAAAATGGATTGATCTTGTAAGATTTTTTTTGAAAAAAGGCATTAGATGCAAGAGCGTAAAATCTTTGCTGACATGACCATGGGGACGCCCTCGGTGCCCGATGATAATAATTTTTGCGCCTCCTTTTTTTAAAAAGTTTAGAGTGTCTAAAGATTTTTCCAGCCGAAGAGAATTTTTTATGTCTTCTACATTTAAGCTGGAACGTACTAATGCAATTTTTCCCTCAAAGTTTCTTAGATTTTTTAGGTACTTCATACCGTAGGTACTAATCATAGCAAAAGCCCCAACTTTTTGCGTTGAGGCCTTTGGGGATTTTCTTGGTCTAGCCGTCTAGTGGTCTAGGTGTCTAGGTGTCTAGGTGTCTAACAGTCTAATTTAATACTGCCTTACCGATACTTGTGAATCAATTTGCCGGTAAGTATCCAGCGCTACTGCCACAACAATGAGCAGCGCGGTTCCTCCTATGGTTAGAAGATTGGTGTTGGTAAAGGCTTGAGTGATAATTGGCAGAACCGCTATAAGGCCTAAAAAGACAGCTCCAAACAGGGTAATTTTCCCCGTTGTGCTCTTTAGATACTGAGTGGTGGGCTGGCCAGGGCGAATGCCCGGAATGAAACCTCCTCCTTGCTGTAAGTTTTTAGCAATTTCTTCAGGGTTAAAGGTAATGGCGGTGTAGAAATAGGTAAAGACTACAACAAGGATAAAGTAGGCTCCGCCATAAAACAGGGCATTATTGGTAAAGTTTTGTACTGCGGTTTGTAAAGTAACTGAAAGCTCCGGTGAGAATAAGCCAATGATTTGCGCAATGAACTGAGGGAAGAGTAAAAGAGAAATTGCGAAAATAATCGGGATAACGCCGGCTTGGTTAACTTTAAGCGGAAGATAGGTGCTGCTTCCGCCATACATTTTGTTTCCCCTAACTCTTTTTGAATAAATTACCGGAATTTTTCGCTCTCCCTCACTGATAAAGACTACGCCGGCAATAACCACAATTGCCACTGCAATAAAGATTGAGTAGGTTGTCAGTAAGCTTGGGTCGTAAGTGAAGAATACGGTTTGAACCAGCTGAGGAAGACCGGCAACTATACCGGCAAAAATGATAAGGCTGATTCCGTTGCCGATTTTTTCCTCGCTAATCAGTTCCCCAATCCACATTAGAAGCGTTGATCCGGCCGTGATAATAACAACGTTGAAAAGCATTGATGCAGCCGAAAGGGGTGCTACCGCCCCTTGTGAAATAAACAGGTTAAGCAAACTGTATGACTGAAGCGCCGCCAAAGGCACAGTTAGCCATCGGGAAATTCGGTTGAATTTCTGCCTTCCCACTGCGCCCTCTTCGTAATACATTTCTTTTAGACGAGGGAAAATCATAGTGAGAAGCTGCATAATAATGGTGGCGGTGATGTATGGACCAACACCAAGCATCATAATGGAAAGATTAGACAGTCCGCCTCCGGAAAAAATGTTTAGAAAGCCAAAAAATTGGTTTCCGGAAAGAAAGTCTTGAAGCCGCGTAATGTCAATTCCCGGAATTGGGATTGCGGCAAAAAGCCTAAAGCCGATCATCAGTCCCAAAACAACGAAGATCTTTCTTCGCAGTTCCGGAATTCTAAATGCTTGGACAATGGTTCTCATAGTTAAACACTAATACACTAATTATTCACTAATCGCCGAATTCTCTTTAGCCGGCTTTTTGTTTCCTGAATCTTTTTCATTTTCATTAGATGATTTGCGATCCATTGGTGCATTGGTGTTTACTACTCTCCCGCCGGCTTTTTCCAGCTTTTCTTTTGCAGACTTAGAAACTTCCAAACCTTCAACTGTAACGGCAGTTTTGATTTCACCTCTGCCAAGAATTTTAGCCCTCTTTTCATCGCGCTTCAAAATGCCTGCTTTTCTTAATTCTTCCACATTGATAACTTTAAGGCCAAGTTTTTCAATCTGATCTAAGTTAAGTGCGGTTGCTTTTTCTTGGATAGACTTGTTCTTAAAGCCTCTAAGTTTTGGCAAACGCTGAATAAGGTCTCTAATCGCAGGACGAATTCTGTGCCCCGCTCTGGCCTTTTGACCCTTGGTTCCCCTTCCGGAAGTGGTGCCGCGTTTACCGCCTCGTCCAACTCTTGGGCTTTTCTTTTTGTAGGCTTTTGGCCTTTTTATTTCGTGTAGCTGCATGAATTTAGGTTATAGGTTGTAGGTTATAGTTGATAGCTTAAGATTTAAGAATTGCTTCTTCTTTTGTTTTGTTTTCGGTCTTGTCCTGATTCCTGTTTCCTACATCCTGCTTCCTGTTTTTAGCCGGCTTTAACTGTTTTAGCGCTTCAATTGTAGCCAGTGCGTTAGTTACTTTATTGCTGGTTCGGCCAAGACACTTCGCTGTTGCATCTTTTACGCCTGCAAGGGAAAGAACTACACGAACCGGACCTCCGGCGACAAGACCGTTTCCTTCTTTGGCCGGCTTAATAATAACTTTAGCCGCGGAATATTTTGCAGTAACTTCGTGCGGAATAGTGCCTTTATCCATCTCAACTTTGATGAGCGCCTTTTTGGCTCGGTTTTTAGCCTTTTCAATAGCCTGCTGAACGTCTGCGCCCTTACCCATTCCAACGCCTACCCTACCTTTTTTGTCTCCAATGATTAAAGTTGCCCTAAAGCGGAATCTTTTTCCTCCACCCATCACACGAACAACTCGCCTAAGGTCTACAACCTGTTCGGCAAATTCAGGCTTTGATCTGGCTATTGGCTTTCTTCCTCTTCTGCCTCCTTGACCTGCTGGACTTCTGCGTCTTCGAAAGCCTCCTTTCTGTTCCCTATTGTCGGTACTCTGTTTTTGCTCTGAAGAAGCGCCAGGATTTTGGCTAGCTTTTGATTCTGTGTTTTGCACTTCTGTTTTTTGCTCTTTGTTATTTTCTTCCATAACTTTGTGATACTAATCTACAAATGCATGCTAATGCAACGAATGGCAACTAATCCATGACTGATTGAATTTGTAGCCATTTGTATTATTTGTATAAATTTGTAGATTGGTATCTTTGGATTAGATTTTTAACCCTCCTTCTCTTGCGCCCTCCGCCAGAGCTTTAACCTTTCCATGATATGCGTAACTGCCTCTGTCAAAAACGGCTTTTTCAATTTTTTTGGCTTTAGCCTTCTCTGCAATAAGCTGACCAAGAGCAAAAGCTTGAGCCAGACCCTTCGTCATGTCTTTAGATTCTTTTGCGGTGGCAGACTTAATTGATGCAGATGCTACGGTTTCCCCCTTGCTGTCATCAATTAGCTGAGCGTAAAGGTTTTTGTTTGAACGAAATACTGAAAGACGGTAGTTGTTTTTGCCCAACTTAATTCTGCTGCGGGTTTTTTTCGCTTTAAGTGCTTTGCTCTGGTTTTTCCTTTTTGCTCTCTTCATGATTTTAAACGCTAATACACGAATTATTCACTAATCGCCGAATTCTCTTTACTATTTTTTTGCTCCTTGGTAATTTTCATTTTCATTAGGTGATTTGCGGTCCATTCGTGCATTGGTGTTTATTACTCTGCGCCTACTCGTTTACCGGCTTTTCTTCTAATTATTTCTCCAGTGTAATGAACACCTTTGCCTTTGTATGGTTCCGGTTTTCTATATGAGCGAATCTCTGCCGCAGTTTGCCCTACTGCCTGCTTACTGCTTCCTTTAATAATCACTTTGTTGTTTCCATCTACGGAAATTTCTACTCCTTCCTTTGCTTCGTATTTAATCGGATGAGAAAATCCAAGATTTAAAACTAGGGTTTTGCCTTCCATGGCAACCTTGTATCCAACTCCTTCTACTTCAAGAGTTTTTTCAAAACCTTGCGTAACACCTTCAATAGCATTCTTAATTAGGGATCCAAGTGTGCCCCAGTTGCTTCTTGGCTGCTTCTTTGGCGAATCAATACTCAAATTAATTTCCTTGTCTTTAATATCAACGTTAACGCCAGCAAGGATATTTACTTTTTCTTCCCCATTTTTACCCTTAAAAAACAAAGTGTCGCCTTCTTTCTTAAGCTCTACTCCTTCAGGAATTTCTATGGGTTTTCGTGCAATTTTAGACATGGTTCTAGGTTATAGGTTGTAGTTTACAGGTTATAGAATTACTACCAGATTTCAAACAGGATTTGGCCTCCGACTTTTTTCTTCCTTGCTTCTCTGTTGCTCATAATGCCTTCCGGTGTTGAAATTACTGAAATTCCGTAACCTTGACGCACCTGTCTAAGATCTTTGTAGCCGGTATAAAGACGTCTTGATGGCTTACTAATCAATTTGCTTCCTTCAATTCCCGGACGGTTATTTTCGTACTTTAATTTAATGTCAATGATGCGTTTTGGCATTCTTCCTTTCTTTTCAACGCTTTCAACAAATCCCTCCTTTGCAAGAACGTTAAGCACATCCAGATCCATGTTTGAAAATGGAACCTTCAGGCTGGGCTTATTTACGGCTTGCGCGTTTTTAATTCTTGCTAATAAATCTGTGTACATATTACTAGGTTATAGGTGGTAGTTTATAGGTTATAGGCCAAAAGTTACCATGAGGCTTTCTTAACTCCCGGGATCTCTCCGCGAGATGCCATTTCTCTGAAACAAATACGACAAAGGCCGAAGTCTCTCATATAACCATGTATTCTGCCACAGGCAAAACAGCGGCGAATAATTCGACTGGAATACTTGGGTTTTCTATTTGCTTTTGCGATCATTGATTTCTTGGCCATGAGTTTAGGTTATAGGTAATAGTTTATAGGTTATAGATAAAAAAATTGCAAAGTTATTTACCTTCGGCGGTTTCTTTTTCTAATGGAATTCCAAGGTCTCGATAAAACTTGATTGCGTCTTCTTTTTCCATTGGCTCTTGTGGAACAAGGGTAACTTGCAAGCCGAAATCTACTTTGCTGTCTTCCAGAACTATTTCCGGAAATACCGTGTGTTCTTTAATCCCAAAGTTAAGATTGCCATTCTCATCAATGTTGTTTAGTTTAATGCCATGAAAATCTCTGATACGAGGGATAACAATGTTTATCAGCTTGTTAAGAAATTGATGCGCTCGTGCTCTTCTGAGAGTTGCGCGAAGACCAATTATAGTACCTTCTCTTAGCTTAAACCCAGCCACAGATTTCTTGGCGGGCCTATCTTGAACCTTTTGCCCCGTGATTTGAGCAAGAGCCTTCGCCACTGCAGGATAAAGGGTTTTGTCAAAATCACCAAGCTGACTCATTTTGCCTAGTCCGGTGCTGACAACTACTTTTTTAAATGGGTACTTTGAAACCATGTTTATTTATCTTTTTCCAGCCTTAAGTTTGAAATATCCATTGGGCGAGGAATTGTTATAATTTCTCCCTTTTGTCCCTGCTTTCTTGGCTTTCTGTGCTTCTTGTAAAGATTAATTCCATCAACCAGCACTTTGTTAGCGGCTTTGTTTACCCTAAGCACTTTGCCGGTCTTGCCCTTGTCTTTTCCGGCAATAACTTTCACAGTTGCTCCCTTTTTTAATGCTTTTGTTAACTTCATGTATCTATACGATTTCTTCCGCCATTGAAAATATTTTCTCAAAACCTTTCTGTTTAATTTCTCTTGGAATAGGTCCGAAAATACGGGTTGCCTTTGGTTCTTTTTTATCGTCAACAATCACAACAGCATTCTCATCAAAGCGTAGGGTTGATCCATCCGCGCGCCTAAGGGCCTGTCTTTGTCGAACAACAACACATTTAACGATATCTTTCTTTTTGGTGCTCTTGCGCGGTTCCGCAGACTGAACAGAAGCTATCACAATGTCGCCAATTCTGGCATAGCGCTTCCTTGTTCCTCCGGGCAGGTTAAAGATGCGCACCACTTTGGCTCCACTGTTATCTGCAACTTTTGCTAAGGTTTGTCTTTGTAACATGTTAAAAAACACTAATACACTAATTATTCACTAATCGCCGAATTCTCTTTAGCCGACTTTTTGCTGTCTGAATCTTTTTCATTTTCATTAGATGATTTGCGATCCATTGGTGCATTGGTGTTTAATTTTCCAACTATTTTGAATTTTTTTGTTTTAGACATTGGCGCGCATTCTTCAATAATTACTTTGTCCCCTGTTTTAAACTCGTTGTTTTCGTTGTGCGCTGTGTATCTACTGGTAACCTTGTAATGCTTTTGGTATTTGGGGTGCTTCTTTAAGTTAACTACAGCCACAACTGCGCTGGAATTCATTTTGTCAGACACTATTTCTCCTTTTAGTCTTCGTTTATTATTTGCCATATATCTATATAGATGGATTGAGCCGAGTTTACTTAGTTTCTTGCTTATTAGCAAGCTTGCCTGCCTTTCCTCCATTGGCAGGCTTATTGATATTTTTTTCCTGAGAAGATTCAGTCATTTCTTCTTTTATCTTTGCGCTTTTGAGGGTTGCTAATTGAGCAATGTCTTTCCGGAAGGCTGAAGCCTTTCTTACATTCTTTTCCTTGCCTTTAAAAATTGACTGCTTACTGTCCCAAGCTTTGATCTTTAAATCAGCTATTTCTTTGTTTAGCTGTGGCACTGACTTGTTTTTGAATTTTTCTAGTTCTTTCTTCTTCATAATTAAACACTAATTCACTAATTTTCCACTAATCGCCGAATGTGTTTTGGCAATTTGTTGTGTTAATACTTTTTCCTTTTATTAGATGATTGGTGCGTCATTGGCGTATTGGTGTTTATTTACTTACTATTCGGGTTTTTACGGGAAGCTTGTGGCTGGCTCTTCGCAAAGCTTCTCGTGCCGCTTCTTCATTAACTCCGCTAACTTCAAACATAATGCGTCCCGGACGTACGGGAAAAACATAATGATCTACAGAGCCCTTTCCTTTACCCATTCCAACTTCCGGAGGTTTCTTAGTAATTGGTCTATCCGGGAAAATGCGAATCCAAACGCGGCCTTCGCGGTTTAGATAGTTGGTCATTGCACGCCGAGCCGCTTCAATTTGGCGAGAGTTAATGCGGGCGCTTGTTTGAGCTTTCACACCAAAGTTGCCATGGAGAAGCGTGGTACCCCTAAGCTCCACCTGGCGATTTCGCCTGCGGCCTTTGTTCCATTTTCTGTGTTTTACTTTCTTTGGTGCTAACATATTCCTAGGTTATAGGTGATAGTTTATGGGTTATAGCTAGATTAGATGCGTTCGTTTTTATTGGTTTCTTTGCTAAAGACAAGGCCTTTGTAAACCCACACTTTAATTCCTATGCTGCCATAGGTTGTGTTTGCGGTTGCTTGTCCGTAATCAATATTTGCCCTAAGTGTCTGGAGCGGAAGCTTTCCTTTTGACAAAGTTTCAGAACGGGCAATATCTGCTCCGTTCAGACGTCCGGAAACTCTTACTTTAATTCCTTGCACATCCCTGTTTTGCATTGAGTTTTCAATTATCTTTTTCATTGAGCGCCTGAATGGGAGTCGGCGTTCAATATCAAAGGCTAATTGTTGAGCAACATTTTGCGCTGCAATTTCAGTTCGCTTCAGCTCTTCAATGTTTACAGAAAGATTAATTTGTGGCTTGCTTTCGCCCCGGCTTTTCTTCAGGCCTTCAAGCTTGCCGCGCAAAAACTTGCTAAGTTCTTCAATGCCTTGTCCTCCGCGTCCAATAATAAGTCCCGGGCGAGCCGCTTTAATAATTATCTTGTAAGCATTATTGGCATTTCTTTCTATGTCTACGGATACAATGCCCGCTTGTTTTATTTTTTGTTCAACCAGTTTGCGGATAAGAAGATCTTCTTCCAGCCTTGATTTGTAGGACTTGCGCCCAAACCAACGGCTTTTCCAGTCTTTGATTATTCCTAAGCGCAATGAGTCGGGTCTAATTTTTTGGGCCATATATCTAGGTTATAGTTTATAGGTTATAGAAGAAAAGACTAAACGCTCTTGCGCCTAAACATCTTCTTAAATACACCCTTGGATTTATCCTTAGGTTGCGGACCTTTGAAATCTTTCTGTGTATCTTTCTTTGGCGTTTTGGCAAGCTCCTCTTTATCGTCTTCTTTCTTTGGCTTCTTGCCTTTTTCTCTGTCTTTTTCTGCTTGTTTGCGTGCTGCTTTCTTTGCTTCTCTTTTCTCCTTTGCGGTATCAACTACATTGAACTTTGCCGGTGCAACTTTGTCTGCCTCTACTAAAACTAGAGTAACGTGGCTCATCCTCTTTAAAATAGGGGTGGCGCGGCCAAAAGCACGGGGCATAAAGCGCTTCATTACAGGGCCGCCATCTACCATAATGCTTTGGATTCGCAATTTATCAGTTTCCATCCCTGCGTTGTTTTTTGCGTTTGCCACAGTAGAGCGAAGCAGTTTTAGCAAAGGTTCTGCGCTTCTTTGGGGGCGGTGCATTAGAACCGCCTCTGCCTTCCAAACGGGCATGCCCTTAAGCGAGTTAGCGATAAGACGCACCTTGCGAGGAGCCATATGCAGATTATTTAATTTTCCTTTTTGCGTCTTCATGGGTAATTTGTGATACTAATCTACTAATGCATGCGAATGCAACAAATGGCAACGAATGCTTGATTGATTGAATTTGTAGTAATTTGTATCATTTGTATCATTTGTATAAATTTGCATATTGGTATCTTTAGCTAGCTTTATGCTGGCGGTCCTGCTGCGGCTTTCTTTTCCGCTTCGGCCTGCTGAGCTGATTGCTCTAATTGCTTCTGCATCTTACCGCCGTGTTTCACAAACTTTCTGGTTGATGAAAATTCTCCAAATTTGTGCCCTACCATTTCTTCTTTTACGATGACTTCAATGAAGTTTTTGCCATTGTGTACGCCAAAAGTGTAGCCAATCATTTCCGGAGAAATTACAGATGAACGCGCCCAAGTTTTAATAACTTTTCTGTCTTCAGGTTTAATATCCTTAATTTTTTTAAGGAGACGCTCTTCTACATATGGTCCTTTTTTGCTTGATCTTGCCATATACTATTTTTCACGCTTTACCGGCCTGCGTTTCATTATTAATTTGTTTGACCATTTCTTTCTCTTTCTGGTTTTCTTTCCGCCGGTAATGTTTCCGTAAACATCCTTTGGACGCTTGGTTCCTCTTGGCTGAACACCTTCACCACCACCGTATTTGTGGTCTACCGGGTTCATTGCGGTTCCTCTAACGGTTGGCCTAATTCCTTTCCAGCGGCTTCGCCCGGCCTTTCCGTAAGAAATAAGATTGTAGTCCGGATTTGAAACTGAGCCAATACTTGCAAAACATTCTTCGCTAACACGGCGCAGCTCTTTAGATGGAAGCCTAAGATCGGTAATTCCGTTTGAGCTTCCAAGAACCTCAAGGTGGCTTCCCGCGCTTCGCGCAAGCTTTCCTCCGCTTCCCGGCCTAATTTCTACGTTGTGAACAAACTGCCCAATCGGGATGTTCTTCAATTTTAGTCTGTTGCCATTTTTCAGAGGAGCTTTTTCGTTAGTGACGATTTGATCGCCCACCTTAATGCCCTCAGGAGAAAGGATGTAACGGCGCTGTCCGTCTGCATAAAGAACAAGTGAAATAAACGCGCTTCTGTATGGATCGTATTCAACAGTTTCTATCTTTGCCGGAATGCCAAGCTTTTCAAGCTGAAAATCTACCATACGGTAAAGCTTTTTGTGCCCTGCACCCTTGTGCCGCACGGTAATTCTTCCAAAACTGTTTCGTCCAACATTGGTTTTGATATTCTTGGTAAGAGATTTGTTTGGCCTTGAAGTAGTCAAAGACTTCCGGTAGTCAATTCCGGTTCTTGATCTCATTCCTGGACTTGTTGGTTTGTAGTTCTTAATTGGCATATTTTGCTTGCTACTTTTCGCTTGCTACTTGCTACTTGTTTCTGGGGCTGTTGGTAATACGTCTAAGTTGTCACCGGCCTTTAAGGTTACAATCGCCTTCTTAAATCCCGGTTTTGTTCCTATGCCTCTACCAACATGAACGGTCTTTGGTTTTGTATTCAAAATATTTACTCCGGTAACTGTTACCTTGTATTCTTGCTGAATTGTCTTCTTGATTTCCGGCTTAGTTGCATTTTTATCTACCATAAAAACGTAAGCCCCCCGTGCTCCGAGGGTTGCAGATTTTTCTGTGATTAAAGGTTTTTTTAGAAGTAGTTTAGACATTTTCTAGAGATTAGACAATTAGATTATTAGACAATAGATTTTATTTGATTTCGCTAACAGCCTCCTTTTCTATTAAAATGTTCTTGTGGCTTAGAAGATCGTAAATATTTAAAGCAACAGTGGACTGAGCATCAAGATTTTTCAGATTGGAGCTGGCTTTTTTAGCGTTTTTGTTGGCGGATGAGGCAACAATTAAAGTGCTTGATGG
>JAUYME010000068.1 GCA_030699515.1 bacterium | reverse complement strand
TATTCCAAAAACAAGATTGGATTCTATACGCATCGCTTGCAGTGCTTATGTCAGCCAGTCTGTTAATGATGGCCAGTATTGGCTCTAATTTTTTTATTCAACAGCTAATTTCAGTTTTAATTGCTGTGGTCTTGATGTTTTACTTTTCTACGCTAAACTGGCGCGCCCTTCGCTCTTACCCGCTAATTATTTTAGGAATCTACTTTGTTGCTCTAGCAGCCCTCATTTTCACCAGCCTTTTTGCCAGCCCAATTAGAAATGCCAGAAGCTGGCTAGTCATTGGCCCCTTCCAGTTTCAGGTTGCAGAATTAATGAAGGTGGCCATCATTATTCTATTTTCTTATTTCTTCGCAAAGCACCATATCGGCATCGCCAAGTTAAGCAACATTCTTCGCTCTTTCATTTATCTTGCGATACCGGCATTTTTTATCTTCCTTCAGCCGGATATGGGAACTATGAGCGTTCTTTTGGCAATCTGGGTTGGCTATCTTTTGGTCAGCGGATTGAAGAGCAAGCATATTATTGCCGGCATGGTAATGATTGTCATTCTCTCCGCAATTTCTTGGAGCTTTGTTTTAGCCGACTATCAGAAAGAAAGAATTATCGGTTTTTTCCAGCCCGAATATGATCCGCTTGGCATTAATTACTCAACCATCCAGGCAAAAATTGCCATCGGTTCCGGATCTTTTTTTGGCAAAGGCTTTAGGCAGGGCACGCAAACTCAGCTTGGCTTTCTTCCCGAAGCCGCCAGCGACTTTGTTTATGCCGCATTTATTGAAGAGTGGGGTTTCCTTGGCGGGGTAGTGGTGCTTATCGCTTTTCTTTTAGCACTTTTTAGAATTTTAGTTATTGGCATGAATAGCGACAGCAACTTCTATCGCTTGCTTTGCCTTGGAACTTCCATTATGTTTCTAGTTCAATTTCTGCTTAATGTTGGCTCTGCCACCGGCATGCTTCCGGTGATTGGCATCACCTTCCCCTTCTTTAGCTATGGCGGGTCTAGCATAATCGCAAATTCAATCCTTATCGGAATGGTGCAAAGCGCCAACCGTTATTCACAAGGCGCTTCCGTTGTAAAACTTCACAGCTCTGTAAACTAAAAAAGTAGTAAGTAGCATGTAGCAAGTAGCCAGGATTGGAAGCAAGCTAAAGCTCGTCATTAAAATGAAAGAGAGGGCATGGGAAAAGATCTTAATTCTTAATTCGTACTCCGTATATCCGTATAAATCCGTAATCCGTAGCCAATCTATCTTTCTGCTATAATTTTTTAATTGCCATGAAAAATAAAATTATCATCCCAATACTTATTCTTTTCGTCCTAGCCATGCTTTGGCTTCCTTACTATTCCTATATGCTTAGCCCGGTTATGGATTTAAATACTCAAGCTGAAATTCAAGCATTCTCAATCGCTAAAGGTGCGGGGCTGGATGACATTGCACTTTCCCTGGAAGAAAAAAACCTGGTGCGTTCCGCTTCAATTTTTAAACTATACGCTTTCTTGAAAGGCCGCGCCCACCAGCTTAAGCCGGGCCTGTATAAAATCTCAAGAAATAATTCAGTGGCAAAACTTGTAGATATTTTTACCGAAGGGCCAAACAATGAAGTTGATATTCTGGTTTCAGAAGGCAAAACATTAGACCAGATAGATCAAAATTTAGCTGACTTCGGAATTTTAAAGAGAGGAGAACTGAAAAATTTCCCGGTTGAAGAGCTTAGAGGGGATTATAAATTCCTCAAAGGCAAGAGCAGTCTTGAAGGCTTTCTTTTCCCCGATACCTACCGCATTGATTTGTCTTCAGAGCCCGAGCAAATTCTAAGAAAGATATTAAACAATTTTGAAAAAAAGGCTCTGCCGGTAATTGAGTTTAGCGGAAAAGATTTATACGAAACTTTAATCATCGCTTCAATGCTGGAAAAAGAAATTCCGGATAGCATAGACAGGCAAATCGTTTCCGGAATTATTCAAAATAGATTGGAAATCGGCCAGGCGCTTCAAATTGACGCAACTCTAATTTACGCAAAAGATAACGGAGACGCTTACGACACTTACAAAAACCCCGGCCTTCCGCCAACTCCAATCGCCAACCCCGGCCTAGATGCCATCAAAGCCGCCATTGCTCCAACTAACACCGACTACTATTACTATTTAAGCAATCCGGAAACAACCGAGACGCTTTTTTCCAAAACTTTTGACGAACACGACACCAAGCGAGCGCAATACCTAAGATAGACTACTAAACAGTTAGGCAACTAGAAGCATTTGGCAAAAAAGCTTTGCGAAGGCCTAAGAAATTTGAGACTTTGCAGAGCTGATTTTGCCAAATGCAATAGCGCCCCCTCGATATTCCACAACAGCCACTCTTGACAGTTGACAGATTTTCCCCACTCCGCTATATTAACTTGACATATCGATATCCGATTTGTAGCTTTGAGTGCTTTAATTCAAAGCGTTCTACTAGATGTCATCTGGCATTAAATAACAAAAGGAGAGGAGTTGGAGAAGCCCAATGGAAATGGGTTCTTTTCTTTTGTGCTCGCACGCCTATATTCTAAAAATTATTTTATCCCTGCTTGTGGGAAGGCCTCATTTATTCATAATTTAAACCCCCCTCCTAAATGAAAAATAAATCAAGCGAAAAGTCTGCCAAAGTTAAGGCCGTAACTACGGCAGGACAAGTCAAGACAAAACTTTTTTCTTCCTTTGAAAGGAAAAGCATTGAGCAGCCAAACTTAGCCGAAATTCAAACCAGCTCATACGAATGGATATTAAAAGAAGGGTTACGAGAACTTTTTGATGAAATTTCCCCAATCCAAGACTATGCCGGCAAAGACTTGGAACTTTATTTTGGAGACTACTATTTTGATGAACCAAAGTACGACGAAGAATATTCAAAGTTTAAAGACTTAACCTTTGAAGCACCCCTAAGGGTTAAGGTAAAACTTGTTAACGGAAAAACCAAAGCCAAGAAAGAGCAGGAGGTTTATTTTGGCGACCTTCCTTTGATGACAGAGCGAGGAACCTTTATTATCAACGGAACTGAACGAGTCGTAATTAGCCAGTTAATCAGATCTCCCGGAGTTTACTTTTCACCAAACATCCTGAAAGGAAAGAAACATTTCGGAGCAAAGGTTATCCCAAGCCGCGGAGCTTGGCTTGAGATGGAAACTGACAGCGACGGAACTATCAGTGTAAAAATTGATCGAAGAAGAAAGGCGCCGGTAACTAATTTACTGCGCATTTTTGGTCTGGAAACTGAAGAAGCCATAAAAGAAGCCTTCGCGGACGTGGATACCGGAGAACTTAACTACATCAGCCAAACTCTTAAGAAAGACACCGGCAAAACGGTAGATGATTCCTATATTGAAATATATAAGCGCATTAGACCCGGAGATTTGGCAACCGTTGAAAACGCAGTGAGCTTAATCGACTCAATGTTTCAGCGAAACGACCGCTACGACCTTTCAAAAGTGGGACGTTTTAAATTTAATGAAAGGCTCAATCTTTCCGCAAAGCAAAAGGACGATTCACTGCTAAGCCTTAACGATATTATTGAAATTGTTAAAGAAATTATTCGCCTGAACAACAATCCCGCCGCGCAGGCAGATGACATTGACCATTTGGGAAACAGAAGAATCAGAACTGCCGGTGAACAGCTTCAAAACAGGCTTAGAATCGGAATGGCCAGGCTTAGAAGAATTGTCCAAGACCGAATGAGTACCTTGGATCCGGATCTGTTAACTCCGGTTCAGTTGGTCAATGCTCGTCCCGTTATTTCCATTATTAAAGATTTCTTTAGTAGCTCCCAGCTTAGCCAGTATATGAACCAGATTAACCCACTGGCTGAAATTGAGCACAAGCGGCGCATTTCCGCCATGGGTCCCGGAGGTTTAACCAGAGAACGAGCCGGATTTGAAGTTCGTGATGTGCACAAGAGTCACTACGGCCGCATTTGTCCCATTCAAACTCCCGAAGGTCCAAATATTGGTCTTGTAAACCAGATGGCAAACTATGCTCGGCTAAACAGTATGGGCTTTATTGAAACCCCATATGAGCAAGTGAAAAACGGCAAAGTCACCGGAAAGATAGTTTGGCTTAATGCTCACGAAGAAGAGAAGCACAAAATCGCTCATGCAGGTATAAAAGTAAAGAGTGACGGGCAAATTATTAATGCCCAAGTTGCCGCTCGTATTAACTCAGAGCCGGAAGTTTGCAAGCGAAGCGAAGTGGATTTTATTGATGTTGCCCCAAACCAAACAATTTCCGTTGCCACTTCTTTAATTCCATTCCTTGAGCATGACGACGCCAACCGTGCGCTGATGGGATCAAATATGCAGCGCCAAGCAGTTCCAAGCATCATGCCGGACGCCCCATACGTGGGAACGGGAATGGAAGAAAAAGCCGCTCTGGACAGCGGATATGTAATTACCGCGCCGGAAGACGGAGAAATAAAAGAAGTAGATGCAAGACACATTATTTTCACTTCCAAAACCAAAAAAGGGAAAGGCGGAATGCACGAATGGAAACTTAATAAATTCAAAGCTTCAAACGAGTACACTTCTATCAGCCAGAAAGCTCTTGTGTTGCCAAATCAAAAAGTTAAGAAAGGCCAAATTCTGGCAGACGGTCCAAGTATTGATCATGGCTCTCTCGCACTTGGCCAAAATTTAAATGTGGCCTTTTTGTCCTTTGACGGATCAAACTATGAAGACGCCATTATTCTTTCAGAGCGCGTTACCCATGCCGATAGGTTTACTTCAATTCACATTGACGATTTCAGTATTGATGTTCGCGACACTAAGCTTGGGCCCGAGCTCACTACTCCGGATATTCCAAACGTTAGCGAAGATAAGCTAAAGAACCTGGACGAAGAAGGAATAATTAGAATCGGAGCCGAAGTTCAAAGCGGCGACATTTTAGTAGGAAAAATTTCTCCAAAAGGTGAAAGCGAACTTACTTCAGAAGAAAGACTGCTAAGGGCAATCTTTGGAGAAAAAGCTCGCGATGTTAAAGACACCTCTCTAACCATGCCTCACGGAAAGCGCGGACGCGTTGTTGGCATTAAAATATTTAGCCGAGAAAGAGGCGACAAATTAGAACCGGGAATCATTAAACGAATTCAAGTGGAAATTGCTCAGGTTAGAAAAGTAAGGGTGGGAGACAAGCTGGCGGGGCGACACGGAAACAAGGGTGTTATTTCTAGAATTCTTCCGGTAGAAGATATGCCTTATATGGAAGACGGCACTCCGGTAGATATTATTCTTAACCCTCTTGGTGTTGCCAGCCGTATGAACATTGGCCAGATAATGGAAACCTCGCTTGGCTGGGCAGCCAAAGAGCTGGGCTTTAGAGCTCAAACTCCGGCATTGGCAGGAGCCAGTTGGGAAGATATTCAGGAAGAACTGAAGAAAGCCAATCTTCCAACGGATGGAAAAGTTGTTCTTTATGACGGAAGAACCGGAAGGCCATTTGACCAGAAAGTAACCGTTGGAGTTATCTATATGCTCAAATTGAACCACCTTGTGGAAGACAAAATTCACATGCGTTCCATTGGTCCTTATTCGCTGATCACCCAGCAGCCGCTTGGAGGAAAGGCGCAGTCCGGAGGGCAAAGATTTGGAGAGATGGAAGTTTGGGCACTTGAAGGATATGCAGTTCCAAATGTACTGCAAGAAATGCTCACCATTAAATCAGACGACGTGATGGGTAGAGCCAGTGCATACGAGGCCATCATCAGACAAGAAAAAATCAAGGCTCCAAACGCACCGGCGGCATTCAACGTGCTGGTAAAAGAGCTTAAGTCTTTGGGCCTAAGCATAGATATGATTGGCAAAGACGGAAAGGTCATCAACAGCGGCGAAAAGAAAAAATCTAAATAAACACCAATACACCAATGAAGCACCAATCACCTAATAAGAGCCAGAAAATACATCAGGCGCATTCGGCGATTAGCGAAAAATTAGTGCATTAGTGTTTAACAAATCTATGGCTACAACAAGAACCATCAAAAAACGAGCCCCCGCTATTACCGACCTGAACGCAATCCAGCTAAAAATTGCTTCTCCGGAAGATATTTTAAGCTGGTCTTTCGGTGAAGTTATTAAGCCGGAAACCATCAATTATAGAACTCAGCGGCCGGAAAAAGACGGTCTGTTCTCCGAGAGAATTTTTGGCCCTACCAAAGATTGGGAATGTTACTGCGGTAAATACCGAAGAATTCGATACAAAGGAATTATCTGCGACAAATGTAACGTGGAAGTTACTCGTTCTGTTGTTCGCCGTGAGCGAATGGGCCACATTAACCTTGCCGCTCCGGTCGCTCACATTTGGTTCTTCAAAAATATTCCTTCCAAGATGAGCCTTTTCCTAAACATCCAACTGCCAAAACTGGAGCGGGTTATCTACTACGCCGCCTACATAGTTACAGCCGTAGATGAAGAAAAGAAAATTGCAGCCCTGGAACAAATCCAGAAAGAATTTAAAGACAGAAAGAAAAATATTAAAAGCGAAGATGTTGAGCTTTCCGATCTTAAAGACAGTATGACCGCCACCAAAAAAGAGGTGGAAGCCCTAGCCCCGGGACACGTTATCAGCGAAAGCGAATATCACAATCTTGCCGCCAGATTTGGAGATGTTTTTGATGCCGGAATCGGCGCTGAAGCCATCAGGAAAATCCTTAAAGAGATAGATTTAAAGAAGTACAAAAAGGCAATTGAAAAAGAAATTGAAAGGGACAAAGTAGATAGCGCTAGGCAGGTTAGAAACCTGAAGCGGCTAAAGATGCTTTCTTCAATGATTGCGCATAAAATGCGTCCGGAGTGGATGGTAATGACTGTGCTTCCGGTAATGCCTCCTGACCTTCGTCCTATGGTTGCCCTAGATGGAGGCCGTTACGCTACCTCCGATTTAAACGACCTATATCGCAGAGTCATTAACCGAAACAACAGGCTGAAAAAGCTTATGGATCTAAAAGCTCCGGAAGTTATTATCATCAACGAAAAGAGAATGCTTCAGGAGGCTGTAGATGCTTTAATTGACAACAGCGCGCGCGGTGGAAGCCAGCAGATGAACTCACAGCGCCGTCCGCTTCGCTCCATCTCCGATATGCTTAAAGGAAAGCAAGGACGCTTTAGGCAGAACCTGCTTGGTAAGCGTGTAGACTACTCGGGACGAAGCGTTATTGTCGTTGGTCCGGAGCTAAAGCTTCACCAATGCGGACTGCCAAAGAAAATGGCTCTGGAGCTTTTCCGTCCCTTTGTAATTGCGCAAATTATTGAGCGCGGCCTAGCCCACAACGTAAAGAATTCAAACAGACTAATTGATAACCAAGGTCCGGAAGTATGGGAAATTCTGGAAGAAGTTATTAAAAACAGAAAAGTGCTTCTCAACCGTGCCCCAACCCTGCACCGCCTTGGCATTCAGGCTTTTGAGCCGCAACTAATTGAAGATTTTGCCATTAGACTTCACCCGATGGTGTGTCCGGCCTTCAACGCCGACTTTGACGGAGACCAAATGGCCGTTCACCTTCCGCTTAGCCAAGAAGCCCAAAGAGAAGCGTCAGAAATTATGCTTTCAAGCGTAAACTTGCTCAAGCCCGCAACCGGAGACCCGATTGTGGTTCCCGCTCAAGACATTGTTCTTGGAGTTTACTATTTAACTAGAATTAGCAAGAAAGGAAAAGGAAGCGGAAAGGTATTTTCATCAGCAAACGAAGTACGCCTTGCTTACCAAAAAGGCATCATTGATGTGAATTCACAAATAGTTCTCTTTAACGCCAAACTTGGAGGAAGAATAGAAACAACCGTTGGCCGAATTATCTTCAATGCCGTGCTTCCGGAAACAATTGAGTTTGTTAACGAAGAACTCAACAAGAAAAAGCTAATGAAAATTGTCGGCAAAATTATTGATGAGCTTGGAGCAGGTGAAGCGCCAAAATATCTGGACGAAATCAAGCGCATTGGCTTTAAGTACGCAACAGTTTCAGGCATTACCTGGAGCATGGACGACCTTATCATTCCAAAAGAAAAGGATAAAATTATGGAAGAGGCCGGCAAAAAAGCCCATGAAGTGCGCGATCAATTCAATCAGGGACTGCTAACCGACACGGAAAGGAAGGCCCGCGTTACTTCAATTTGGGTGGAAGCCAAAGATCAGATTGCCAAGCTTGTTCCGGACACGCTGGATAAAGAAGGCTCGGTTTATTCCATTGTTAACTCCGGAGCCCGCGGAAGCTGGACTCAGATTACCCAGGTTACCGGTACGAAAGGTTTGGTTCAAAACTCTCAAAACGAGATGATTGAGCTGCCAATCAAGTCTTCATTCAAAGAAGGATTTAACGTGCTGGAATACTTTATTGCCACTCACGGAGCAAGAAAAGGAACAACAGATACCGCTCTAAAAACCGCACAAGCCGGATACCTAACCCGTAAGCTCGTAGATGTATCCCAAGATCTTGTCATTAGAGAAACAGATTGTAAAACAAAGAAGGGGGTTACCTTGTACCGCAAAGACAGCGAGGGATTGGATCACGGCTATGCCGACAGACTTTTTGGCCGCACTGCGCTAGAAGACATAAAAAGCGGCAACAAAGTTTTTATCAAAGCATCAGAAATTATTGATCAAAAAACCGCAAAAGAAATTGACTTGGCAGAGCTGGACGAAGTTCAGGTAAGAAGCCCAATTACCTGCAAGGCAATTTTTGGAATTTGCATCCGCTGTTATGGATTTGATCTTGGCCGAAACAAGCCGGTTGAAAAAGGCGAAGCCGTTGGAGTTGTTGCGGCACAATCAATCGGAGAACCGGGCACTCAGCTAACTATGAGAACCTTCCACATTGGAGGAGTGGCCGGAGCCGACATCACTCACGGTCTGCCTCGTGTGGTGGAAATTTTTGAAGTGCGCCCTCCAAAAGGAAAGGCTTTTGTTGCCATGGAAGACGGAGTAGTTACAGACATAGAAAACAAAAACTTAATCAAGCTGGTAAAAGTTCGCGCTGAAGGCTCTACCAAGAAAGAAAAACCAATAGAATACGCCATACCAAACTCAAACGAACTTTTCGTCAATATCGGAGACGAAGTTAAAAAAGGCGACAGGCTATGCGAAGGAAGCTTGGACCTAAGAGAAATCTTTGAAGCCCGTGGCAGAGAAGATGTACAGCGCCTTATCGTTAAGGGTGTTCAGCAAGTTTATTCATCTGAAGGTGCCAGCATTAATGACAAGCACATTGAAGTCATTGCTCGTCAGATGTTTAGCCGGGTAAAAATTCAGGATTCCGGAGACAGCGACCTGATTAGGGGAGAGATCATAGAAAAATCTCGGTTTAAGGGAATCAATAACGAGCTCAAGAAAGCAGGTAAAAATCCCGCCAAGGCTAAACAGCTTCTAATGGGAATTACCAAGGTTGCCCTTTCAACTGAAAGTTTCCTTTCCTCTGCATCTTTCCAAGAAACCGCAAGAGTTCTAATTAATGCCGCGGTAGACGGGCGCACAGACGAGCTAAAAGGCCTGAAAGAAAACGTAATTATCGGGCGCACCATTCCTGTTGGTAAAAACTACAAAGGAGATCAATATTTCAACGACGACGACCCTGATGCCCCCAAAGTAGCATCCGAATAGCAATCGGGAAGTCAGTCTTATAAGACTTATCAGTCCTATCAGTCAGATACGACCTATCCGACATATCCGACCGATCAGACCTATCCGACTTAGTCACTCTGATCCGCCAGCCGGCGGAGAAGAGTCTGGGTTCCTCCGTCAAAAGGTCGAACTACTGAGATATCTCAGTAGGGAGGTTCTGCTTCTATAACCTACAACCTATAACCTGTTGGAAGTCCGACTTCCAACAGACTTCCAACAGATTGATCCGCGTGTATATCCGCGGATGGCGAGTAAGCTCGCCACCAAGATCCGCATGCAGATCCGCGTCAACTTATTGACTTTAACCCGAAATATTGCTAATTTCTCAACACAGCAAAAGACATAATATATGGGAGATCAACAAATCTACGAGCTGGGCTATCTGCTTAAAAACGACCTGGAAAACAAGGCTCTCTTAAGCGAGCTTGGTAAAATTTCTGCGGAAATTGTACATAACAGCGAACCAAAAACCATCAAACTTGCCTACGAAATAAAAAAGCAAAACAGCGCGCAGTTTGCTTATTTGCACTTCAAAGTGTCAGACGCGGGAAAGATACGAGAGCTAAACGACTCGCTGAATATGCTAGACGATATTCTGCGCTTTATCATCATCAAACTTCCAAGCACAAAGAGCACTGGGAAAAAGAAAAGTACAAAAGCAAAGATCGAAAAGACAGAAGCCGACTTCACCAGCCTAAGCAACGAAAAGCTTGAAGAAAAGTTGGAAGAATTCGTAAGTTAATAAATTAACTTTAAACACCAATACACGAATGAAGCACGAATCAACTAATGAAATTCAAGGTCTGTCAATTAACAAAAAGCCATCTAACCATAATTCGGTGATTAGTGGAAAATTAGTGCATTAGTGTTTTTATGAATTTAAACAAAGCATTTATCGTTGGCCGGCTAACCGCAGATCCCCAGCTTCGCTCAACCAAAAGCGGGCAATCAGTAGCGGCATTTTCTCTTGCCACCAATAGATATTGGACAAAAGAGGGCGAGCGTCAGGAAGAAACCGAGTTTCATAACATTGTCGTTTGGGGCAAGCAGGCGGAAAAT
>JAUYME010000074.1 GCA_030699515.1 bacterium | reverse complement strand
CCGACCGCTACCACAATATCTACCAGCGTTACGCAAAGGCGGCGCATTGGGCCGTAGAAAAGGTCCAAGAGTCCTTTGAAGAAGTGTGTAGGGGCGACTTCGGTCTGCTCAAAGCAATCATAAAAGAGTGCTATGTGAAGTGGAAGGATGAGACTTCAGCTCGCAAAGCGCCCCGACAACCATCGGGGCGCTCACGCATTTTACTCTCTAATGTATAATAAGCAGGATGGCTAAAGCAAAAAACAACTACTACGCATACAAGCTAGTATCAGGACAATCGGGCATTTTGGATTCTTGGCAGGAAACTGAAAACATCGTAAAAGGAAAAAGCGCGCGCTACAAAGGCTTTGCTACAAAGCAGGAAGCGCAAAAGTGGCTGGAAGATGGTGCAAACTACGAAAAAGGAAAAATCAAAAAAGAAAAGTTTCAAAAAAAGCTTGAAAGGGGAATTTATTTTGACGCCGGCACCGGAAGAGGCAAGGGAACCGAGCTAAAAGTTACAGACGAAAGCGGGAAAAACCTACTTCCAAAATCGAAAATAAACACAGAGCATCAAACCCATAGGCTGGTTGCGAAAACAAACAACTACGGCGAGCTTTTAGCCTGCAAATTTGCAATAGAAATTGCACTTCGAAAAAAGACTAAAAACGTATTTGGCGATTCTCGGCTGGTAATAGACTATTGGTCGCTAGGCCACATCAAAGCTAAAAATGTAGATGAAGAAACGGTAGAGCTATCTATGGACGTGGCCGTATTAAGGGATAAATTTGAAAAAAGCGGGGGAAAGCTGATACATGTAAGCGGCGATATTAACCCAGCCGATCTTGGTTTCCATCGCTAAGCTGGCTTTTGAAAGCCTAGCTGTTATGCTATAAGGTACATATGGCAATAAAGCCATACATACAACAAACACACAACATGAGCAAAAGACCCTTAATCTTCACAGCTGCAGCAATCGTAATAGTTGCAGTAATAGTAATCGTTAATGCCAGCTCTGATACCAGAGTTGCACAAGCAACTCTCAGTAACGCCATTAGCAACCAATACGAGCTTAATTCTGTAAGCTATCTTGGCGAACTTAAAATAAACAACATTGAAGATGGAAAATCTAAGCTTGCAAGCGCAGAGATTAGGGGAGATGCAGTTAATTTAAAAGATCCGGAAAATAGTAGGATGCAGTTTAACATCAATGTTATAGACAGCGGCGCTCTTGGCCTTGGCCAAGAAGCTGTCCTAAAAACATCGTTAAAAATTATTGGCAAAACTCTTTATTTCCGATTGGATAACTTTAATTCAGATAAACTAGCAATTGATTTTTCTACAATTTCACAGAAATGGATTAAATTAGAAAACCTAGAAGAGCAAGCTGCCAATCTTGGTGCCAACTCTGCGGTTGGGCTTAATTCTCTAATTCCTATTTTAGGCGATGAAGAGCTAAGTCATATGCAATCAATCGTGGCACAATCCAATGTTTTAAAGGTTACTCAAGATTTTGGCATAGATAACGGCGCATACCACTTTGCCTACGAAGTTGACCTAGGGGCAGCTCTGGAGCTTGTAGAGAGCATAAACGAAATAGCAGGACAAGAAATAGACGAGCAAGAAATTAGAGCTGCAAAAGAAGAGCTAATAAAATTTAAGAAATCTATCAAACCAAAAGGAGAAATTTGGATTGATTCCGACACAGAATATATAAAAAGAATTACACTGGATTTAAAGCTTCCCGGAACCAATGAGGCCCCCGGAGAAATTGCTGCCACCTTCGATATACAAATGCTCAATTTCAACAATAACGACGTTGAGATTGAGGAGCCGGAAGCAGCTATTAACTTTGAAGAGGCATTTACTATTGTTATGCAAAGTATATTCAGCCTAGACCCGCGCTGAAGCGCCGGAAGAATAAGGCTGATAGCTAAATGACCAAATTTCAACGGCTCCCGCCTTTAGTTCAATGGCTCCCGCCTACAATACAATGGCTCAGACATGTCTGAGCCATTGAATTAGGCGAGGCTCGCCCAGTGACAAAGTCACTGCGGGCGGCACACAACAGGATGCCATTGAACTAGGCGAGGCTCGCCCAGCAGCAAAGCTGCTTCGGGCGGCACACACAAGGCCGTTGAAATTTGCTAAGATATATCCATGAGAAAAAAATCTACCCAAAAGAAAAAATATAAATACATCTGCCCAATTACCCCAAACGCCGAACACACTAGGCTAAAGGGAGACAAGGTAAGGATCTGCAAACCGGAACACGAAGTCAAAGTTACTCCGCACAGTCCGGAAGAAATCCACAATGAAGTTCAAAAGACAAACTCAAGAGTCGCTAGGGAGCTGGCCGAGGGATTAAAAGCCATCCATAGCTACCCCAAATCGGTAACTTTCTTTGGTTCCGCCCGCTTTGATCAAAACCACCCCTACTACAAAAAGGCCAGATATCTTGCTACTCACATTTGCCGTTTAGGCTATGCGGTAGTTACCGGAGGCTCAGCCGGAATAATGGAGGCAGGCAACAGGGGAACTTATGAAAGCTGCGGAAGCGGCGTAGGCTTTAATATTGAGCTTCCTCATGAACAAATTGTTAATCCCTATGTTACCCACGGAGTCAATTTTCATTATTTCTTCACCAGAAAAGTTGCCCTGACTTTTTCGGCAGAAGTTTATGTATATTTCCCCGGCGGATTTGGAACGCTAGATGAGCTCTTTGAAATTCTTACCCTGGTCCAAACCGGTAAAATTGATAAGGTGCCGATAGTTCTAATTGGATCACAGTATTGGAATCCGCTGGACAAGTTTATTAAAGAAACTTTGCTTCAAGAATTCAAAACCATTTCCGAAGAAGATCCAAAGCTATACAAAATCACCGACGATATGGATGAAGTTTTGGGCATTATAGAAAATGCAAAACTAAGACGTTTGTAGCATATGGAATGGCAAAAATAAAGCGGCCAAAACCTAAAACAAAAATTCCAAAACAGGCCAAAAAAGTGTTTTCAGGGGTGCTTTTTGACATTTATCAATGGAAACAAAAAATGTTTGATGGAAGCACCAGCACATTTGAGGCCATCAAAAGAAAATCGGACAGCGTTGGCGTTATCCCTGTCACAAAAGACAAAAAAATCATCCTTACAAAACAAATTCACCCGGCACGAGAGCCCTTTAGGTGCACGGTGGGAGGAAGAACCGATCCGGGGGAAACACCCATTGAAACTGCCAAAAGAGAAATGCTGGAAGAAAGCGGCTGCGTAGCAAAAAGCTTCGTTCTGCTATACAAAAATCAACCCAGCAGCAAAATAGATTTTGCCGTTTATGTCTTTGCCGCACTGGGCGCAGAAAAAGTCACAAAGCCAAATCCGGAACCAGGGGAAAAAATAAAAGTTATCAAAACCGACTTTGAAGGATTTTTAAAAATTGCCACAAGAGCCGATTTTCGCGCCAGAGAAACCTCCGAAATCGCTTTTCGAGCCCTTTCCAATCCCAAATACAAAGCTTGGCTTAAGAAAAAACTCGGCCTCTAACCCCCACTACAATATACCAACATTCTATAGAATATTAGTATATTGTACGGTACAATTAAGGCAATGAAAAATCCAAAACAACTAGAGCGCTATTTCAAGGGCGCTGCAAATCACAATCGCATTGAAATTCTCAAAATCGTTGCGAAAAACGAGGGGATTAACGTTGATGATATTTCCAAAAAGCTCAATGCGGATTTCAAAAATATTTCTCAACATACGCATCGTTTGGTCGCTGCCGGCCTGCTTAATAAGAAATACAGTGGCAACAACGTTCAACACTCCCTTTCACCATATGGTGAAAAGTTTATAAAATTCTTTACTGAATTCTAGTATTCTATAGAATACTAGAATTCAGTAATTAGGCGCGCAAGGTTACTCCGCTTGCCACTTTCTCCTCAAAACACTTTTCGCAGCAAAGAATGTGGCGGCTTGGTACGCTTGTGTCATCGTCTACATATTTTTCAGTAGGGCAGGCGCAGAATTCACATTTTCCAACAACTTCACCGTCCTTGTGAAAGCGCACCGTGTGGCGATTATCAAAAACATATAGCGCGCCCTTAAAATATCCATCCGGATATTTCTCCAAATATTTGTGCATACCATTTTTTAGCTGGTATACATTTTTGTAACCAAGTTTCTTTAAGTAAGCACTGGCCTTCTCGCATCGCACACCGCCGGTGCAAACTGTTACCACCTTTTTATCTCTTGGCACTCCGGCCTTCTCAATTTTCTCCGGCAGATCCCTAAAATTGGAAAATTGCGGATTAATACTTTTCTCAAAATGCCCGCTCACATACTCATAATCGTTTCGCATATCCACAACCACAAAATCCTCACCATTTTCATACCATTTGTGCAGCAGGTCCGACTCCAAATGAACCCCCGTATCTATGGCTGGATTAATATCATCACTAAGATTAGAGCCTACAATTTCATCGCGTACCTTCACGCTCAATTTTGGAAAGGCCATTCCATTGCCCTCACTTTCCTTAACGTCAATGTCAAAAAAGAGCGCATCAGCCTTCAAGGCCTTTACATATTCATCAACTTTGCCCGCCTTGCCCTCAAGCGTGCCATTTATGCCCTCACCGGCAATAATAATTCGCCCTTTCAGACCAAGAGATTCGCAAAGAGAGCGCTGGTCTTTCAGAAGCTGCTTTGGATTTTCCACTTCAACGTATTTGTAGTAAAGAATTATCTTGTATTTCATAGCAACAAATCATACTATTCAATGGTACTGCGGGCTGTAGTACAACGGTAGTATGCACGGCTGGGGGTCGTGTGACCCGGGTTCAATTCCCGGCAGCCCGACCCTTCGACCCGTCGACAAAGTTTACAGTGAGCCTGTCGAACTGCTCAGGGCAGGCAGGCTCAGGGCTAGACCAAAGCGATTATATCAGAAAGCACAAAAAGCAAAAAGCTAAGGTTTAGCCAAGTAAGTTTTAACCTTGTACTACGTTGTTTATTGCAATAAAATCAATATGTAACAATTCATGGCAGTCAAAAAGCCATAAAAGTACATATAAATTAAAACAAAAAATATGAAAACAAGCGCAATAGTTTGGATAGTCGTTGTCGCAGCGGTAGTTGTTGGCGGAATAATTCTTTTCACCGGCGGTGCGGGCGCAGTAACTGTAACCTTGCATGAACAAAATAATTCCGGTCAGTCCGGTATGGCCACAATTGAAGATGTTGATGGCAGAGCCAGAGTGACAGTGAAGGTAACGGCCGGGCCAAACGGAATTGCACAGCCGGCACACATCCATATCGGAAGCTGTGCAGACATTGGCTCAGTTGAGTATCCATTAAGCAACGTTCTTGAAGGTCAGTCTGTAACAACGCTTGACGTTTCCACAAACGAAATTATGAGTTCGCTTCCTCTTGCGCTGAATGTTCACAAGTCAGCGGCAGAAAGCGATATTTATGTAGCCTGCGGAGATTTGGGCGGTTCTCTTGTGCAGGAAGATGAAGATGATGACTTTTCTGATGAACTAAGCGCAGCCTTCAACGGATCCGGTTCATTTCGCTGTGAATATACAGACAGTGAAACCGGCGCAACAGCAGTAGCTCGGGTAAAAGACGGAAAAGTAAGAACCGATGGAACAAGCCAAGGCATGACCGCGCACACTCTCTATGCGGACAACAAAATGTATTTCTGGACAGATCAGTTTGCCCAGGGCTTCGTTTACACTACGGAGGAAATTCAAGCCCAGGCAAACCAGCAAGGTGTGAAGATGCTAAGCAGGGCTGAGATTGAGGCGGAGCTGGATCGTCAAGGCACGCGTTGCGAAAGAGCAACTATTTCAGATTCAGTGTTCGCTCTGCCAAACATTACTTTTACCAGCATGGGGGAGTTGATGCCCTAAAAGCCCAAAAAACAAGATAAATTAAACGGCTCATACATATGTGTGAGCCGTTTAATTGTGGACCGTACTGGATTCGAACCAGCGACCTCCTCATTGCAAATGAGGCGCTCTAACCAACTGAGCTAACGGCCCATATTTATCTCACCATCAGCGATGATTCTATCACATTGCGACCTTCCCGATGCACATCGGGGCGCTCTAACCAACTGCCTGTCTCGCCAAAGGCGGAAGCTATGGGCCCCCACACTTCGCTCTGGATTACACCAGAGCTTCGCGGGGCAAGCAGTATTTCAAATTAGCACTACTTGTCCTGCAAAGCCCGAGTACAAACGAGGGCGGCGTAGGAAGCTATGGGCCCAATACGAAAGAATTGTATAGAAAAGCAAGCATCCTTGCAATATCAAATACTAGACATCCACTTCAAAAAGTATTATTGTATAGTCCACTTTTGCGGGAGCGTCCTGCAGAAGCAAATCCAAGACAAACACAGAGGGAGAATCTGATGTACAAGATCGTGATCCTGATCTGCGCCTTCGCGCTGATCGTCATGCCCGTGGCCAACGCCGCCGGAAACGGTGGCTACGACCAGTGGGGCTACAACTACCGGGCCAACATCTTCAACGGCTACTACGAGAACTTCAGCAAGCCGGTGGTCCCCGTGACCTCCAGCGACTGGTGGCTGCAGATGAAGTGGAACGACGCCTGGCTGGATCAAGACGGCAACCGCCACGAGGGCTACCCGTCCTACCTGGATAGCGGCGCGTGGCTCACCAACCACATCCGCTCGCTCAGCGACGAGCGCGAGACCTACTTCGTCAAGATCGTCGCGGCCAAGTCCAGCTGGACCTTGGTCGGCCCCGGCACCGGCGGCAGCTGGTACGATGCCAGCAACAACTTCATGGGCGAATCCATCTGGAACGAGTTCTACATCGCCCAGGAGGTGGAGTCGGGAACCGGCCTGGCCACCAAAGCTCCGGCCGGACCAGGCCTGGGCAACAACTAGGCCACCCATCCATCGCGACCGGCGCGATCTCCCTCGGGGGGATCGCGCCGGATCCGTTTTTAGAACAAGCCCCTCATAGTCCTATGAAATGCACTGTGCAAAACCATCATTCCACCCGATTCAATTCATGTTACAATTTGATTAATTCTTCAAATAAGGGGCAATCTTACCCGCTAACGCCTTTGAAGATTATTTTTTTATGCGAGTATTAATGTATTTCATTGCAAACCACCCAATTATTTTCGCTCTTATAATCGGAGCAATTTTCTTTGCCATTCTTTTCTTCTATTGGCGCTGGGTAAGCAGAGAGGCAAACAGGTGGTAAGTCGCCTAAAAAATCCGGCAATTGCATTGGCATTGCTGTTTCTTTTCGTATTAGCCTTATCAAATTATGCGGACAAGCCCAGTCAAGAGCTTTCAGAATTTGGAGAAATTAACTTCGTTTACGATGGCGACACTTTTAGGGTAAAAACCGATGCAGGCGAGTTAAAAACAGTGCGCATCATTGGCGCAGACAGTCCGGAAATTCAAAGTCAGTATCGAAATCAGCAATGTTTTGGAGAGGAGGCCAGTAAATTTGCCCATGAACAATTTTTTGCAAAGAGGGTAGAACTAATCAAAGACCCGTTCACATCGGATAAAGATAAGTACGATAGATATCTAAGATACCTCAAGCTTGAAACAGGGGAGTATATTTCAGAAATTTTAATCAAAAACGGCTACGCCAAAGTTTATCAAGGGGCCGATTTTGAAAATAAGGGAATATTTACTGCTCTGGAGCAGCAGGCAAAGCAATCCAAGCTAGGCCTTTGGGCGGCCTGTTCAAGCTAGGCTTTGACTTCGGCAAAGCTTCCGAGTTAGCTTTATATTACGCTCTCCCGTGTGGGGAGTATTGGAGAAAACACATGCCCTACGGACCTTTTGTGCACGAGGACATTCACTTCTTCGTGGAAGACCTTTCAGTTCACATGGGCCTTTGCGCCCTCCCGATCGCGAACCGAAACTGTGATCGCTGGATCCTCACCCCCGATGACCCTTGGGTAAGCCGGAGGCAGTTGATTGGCGTAGCGATGCGTATGCCGCTGCCACCCAACACCCAAATCACCTTAGGAGTAAGCCCCAGCTCGTCAGAGAGCCAGGTGGTGTTGCTTCAAGGTCAAGACGAAGAAGTGGTTCGCCCTGCAACCATGCAGGCACTGCGGACCTACTGGGATGGCCAAGAGATTGCCACCTTCAAGCATCAAAAGGCCAAGAGGCGCATCATCCAGCTTCTTGAGGGCCTACGCGCCTTCTCTAGGGCAGTTGGCTTCGCAAGAGGTAACGGTATAGCCATCAACTACTGATGGCTGCAAGCGCGCAGGCGCCCCGATCTTCTTCGGGGCGCCGCGTTCGTTTTTAAAAACTGCTTACTAATTTTTCAAGCTCGTCAGGAGAGTGCAGAGCAGAAATCTGCACTCGTATTTCATCATTTCCTTTTGGAACTACCGGATAGCTAATGCTGGTTGCTAAAATTCCATTTTCAAAAAGCTTATCCGCCAGTGCTCGCGCCTTTGCGCTGTCGCCAACCAAAATCGGCTGAATTGGATGCCTGGAATCTGTCACAAACTTTAACCCGCCATTCAACGCTCTCTCTTTGAAGAGAGAAATATTAGCGCGCGATTTTTCGATCAAGTTCTTTCCCTCGTCACTATCAATTAAATTTACGGCGGCTAAAGCTGCCCCCGCAGTTCCCGGACTAAAGGGGTTTGAGTAAATATAGGTGGCAGCACTTTCGCGAAGATAATCAACGTAAATCTTGTCCGCTACTACATAGCCGCCGTCAGAGCCAAAGCCCTTTCCAAAAGTTCCCACCAAAACATCTGCCCGTCCTCCGGTAATTTCTTCTGTTCCTCTTCCGCTTTCTCCAAAAGCGGCCACTCCATGGGCATCATCCACAATCGTAATCACTCCTTCGGGATATTCACCATCGTATTTATCGCAAACTTCCTGCATCTTTTTTAAATCTTGATACTCGCCCAGCATAGAAAACACTCCGTCACTCACAACAACCACGCGCCTAAACTTTCCAATATTTTCAGCCAAAACTCTGTTCAGATCATCCAAATTCATGTGCTCAAAAATTGCCTTTTGATGCTTTTCCAGTCCGGCAACCCGAACCCCGTCAATAATACTTCTGTGGTTTAGCGCGTCCGAAACTACCAAAACGTCGTTTGAAACAAGCGAATCTTTGCTTTGACCCTTCAAAAAACAATGAATTACCGCCATATTCACCGCAAAAGCGGAAGAAAAGAGGATAGCCGCCTCTCTGGCGTGAAAGCTAGCAATTCTTTCCTCTAAGTCTTTATGTACTTGCATTGTTCCGGAAATAAAGCGCACTGCGCCCGGGCCCGCGCCATATTTTTCACCAGCCTCCGCTTCCGCTCGCTTAACTTTTTCGTTATGCCGCAGTCCCAAATAGTCGTTACTGTTAAAAACGGAATATTCCTTGCCGCCAATTATCGCTTTGTGCTCAGCTGTAAAACCCTCAATCACTCGCTCATTGCGCTTAGAAGTTTTTGCATCGTCAATTCGCGCAATTTCACCCTGCAGTATTTTTTCAAAATCGCTCTTACTCACAATAGTTTTTTCTTTAAATTTTCAATCATTGTTTTAACCATTTTGCTTAAATCGTACTCATGGGCCCAGCCCCAATCGGCTCTAGCTACGCTGTCATCAATACTTCTTGGCCAAGAGTTTGCAATTTTTTGTCGGCCGTCGGGGGAGTAGCTAACTTCCAAATTAGGAATATGTTTTTTAACTTCTTCTTCCAGCTCCTTTGCAGAAAAGCTGATTGCAGCCATATTGTAACTGGTCCAAACAGTTAATTTGCCAGAATCAGCGTCCATAAGCTTTAGCGTTCCGTTTATCGCATCATCCATATACATCATGGGAAGCACGGTATCTTCACTTACAAAACACTCATATTTGCCGGTAGCAAGACCTTTATAAAAAATATCTACGGCATAATCGGTTGTGCCTCCGCCCGGCTCCTGTTTCCAAGAAATCAGTCCCGGATAACGCAAGCTTCTCACGTCCACCCCGTACTTTAGATGGTAATAATTGCAAAGAAGTTCTCCGGCAGTTTTTGTGACTCCATACATTGTACTTGGCTCTAAAACCGTCTGCTGGGGAGTATTATCGCGCGGTGTTGTTGGTCCAAATGCCGCAATGGAGCTTGGCCAAAAAACGCGGATATTATAGTCTCTGGCAAAATCTAGAACGTGCCGCAAAGAGCCCATGTTCACCTCCCAGGTTTTCTCCGGCATTTTTTCACCGGTGGCAGAAAGAATACTGGCCAAGTGATAAATTTGGCTAACCGCATTTTCCTTCACAATCTTTTCAAAACCCTCTCGGTCAGTAACATCCAGTTTTTCAAAAGCGCAAAGCTTATCTGCCGGTTCTTTCAGGTCAACACAAATTACATTATCAGCGCCGTAACGCTCAATAAGCTTAGGCACCAACTCAGAGCCGATCTGTCCGCTAGATCCGGTTACTAAAATTCTCTCAGTCATCCCGTACGAAGCAGGAAGCGCCTTAAACGAGACTTAATATAGCGCTTACCCCTGCCAGATTTTAAATATAATTCTCTCACCTTAGCATCTTGTTCATTCTTACACATTTCAGCATAGATGAGTTCAAATGGACCACGACTTTTTGTCCATTGAGATACTCCAGAATTATGATCTTTAAGGCGCTTCCGTAGATTAGTGGTGTAACCGGTGTAGTGCTGACCATCTTTCAAGCTTCTTAGTACGTAGGTATAGTTCCACATATTGCTTCGTTCGGGATCATCATATGCATCTATAGTAATACGAGCACGCACTCTAGGAAAGGGCAAAAAATTGCTATACTAGAAAAGTACATAGATATATCAACTGCATTTATGCCCCCAAAAGAGTTTCAGCTAAAAGAATTAAGAAAGTTTTCCAAAAAACTTAAAGACGAGCTAAGTCAGTTATTGACTCAGCTCTCACAAACAAGAGAGAGAATTGATGAAAAAGTTTTGAAGAAAGCGTTAAAAAGCCCAAACACAGTATTGTTTGGGCTTTTTCATAACGACAAACTCATAGGCACAGGAACTTTAATTATCATGGATACTTTTGCAAGCCCGCGAGGCTTTGTTCACGATCTGGTTATAGACAAAGAATATAGGAGCAGAGGGCTGGCGCATAAAATAATGGACGAAATTATCAAGAGAGCCAAGAAACACAAATTAACAGAGCTAAGTCTTACATCACGGGCCCATAGAAAGACAGAAAAATTCTTCAAGGAATGTGGATTTGAAAAGCGTCAAACAAATTGTTTTAGAATGGATCTATGAAACTCTTTCTTAACGTAAAAACAAAGGCAAAGGAGCAGAAGATTGAACAGCTGGCGCCTCACAAACTTAAGGTTTGGCTTAAATCTGCACCGGAAAAAGGAATGGCAAACAACGAATTAATAGATGTGTTAGCAAAGCACTTTGGGGTTACCAGAGCGCAAGTCATCATCAGAGCTGGGCACGCCAGCTCCGGCAAAATTGTTGAGATTTCTTAAAAGCTCCAAAGCCGTCCCGATGTCCATCGGGACGGCTTTTCAGTGCGTGTGTCCTCCTCTAAGCCCCTGCCAGATTAGCCACGCGCCAACCAGCGCGCCGCCAACACTGTCCACGGGTAGGCCAGTTGCGTGGTTGAGCTCAAAGACCAGCTCCACAGTCACAAAAACGCTGGAAACAGTGTCTGCAAGCAGATGCAACTTGCTCAATCGGTGCAGGCGGCATCGCCCGCACCAGCTCAGCAGTGCAAGCTGAACTCCATTGCAGGCAAGGCCCAGCAGCGCCGGGTCAGCACCCGCTTCAGGGTGAAGCTCTAGCGCTGGGCTAAGCCAGTGGCCAATGGCAAAGGCAATGGCCAGCGCGCCGCTGGCAACCATCACCCAGGCCATCAAGTTGGCCACCCTGTGCTCCAGAGCGCTTCCAAGAGCCCTTGCTTCCTTTGGCTTGCGAAGAAACCAAATTGAAGCAAGTATTGCCGGCAAGAACATCGCGCTGTCGCTAAAAGCATGAGTTGCCTCAGCCAGAAGCGCCACGCTCAGCGATGCCGGAACGGCAGCGAACTGAACCAGCGAAGCAAGCAGGCCAACAAAGAAGCTGGCAGCAAAGCTGATTGCCAGTAAGAAGGGGGAGTAGCGGCAAACACTGCCGCTAAGGTCAGGCAGTGCTGTGTGTTGCACGTCTATTCTCCTTTCTATTTAAAGACCATCTTCACCCTACTGTTTGCGCGTAGGAAATACAAGCACTGTAAAGAATGGCTTTCGATATGTTAAAATATTTTCTCAATAAATCATAAAACATTGAAATGTTCAAAAATTTAAAAGCTGCAAAAGAAATGATGGCCAATATGGATCCGGATGATTTAAAGGATCTCATGGAGCAGGCCAAAAACCAGCAAGCGCAAATGGAAGAAACAATTCGGCGCATTGTTCGTGAAGAAATTGAAAAGCAGAATCTAGTTCGCAAAGAAGACTTAGAAAAATAAAAACTTATGTTGTATTTATTGGGCGTAGTTTTGTTTGGCGCAGCAGTAGTAATGGGATTATACATGCTAGACAGCGTTTTTGCGGTAATGATCTAAGGTCCGACACTAAGTGTTAAACTTTAGAGAATGGAAAAAGCAGAACTAAACGATTTAAAATTCTGGTCGCTTTCGGCAAAGGATGTTTTAGCAAAGCTAAAAAGCGACGCCAACGGTCTAACAGATCAGGAAATCAAAGCCAGAGCCAAGCAATTTGGCAAAAACGAAATTGAAAAGGGCAAGCGCCTAAGCAGAACGCGCATTTTTCTTCGCCAATTTCAAAGCCCGATAATCTACATTCTGCTTATTGCCGCAGCCGTTACCTTGGCTCTCCAAGACTATAAAGATGCAAGCTTCATTTTAATTGCGGCATTCATCAATGCCGGTCTTGGATTTTATCAGGAAAACAAAGCAGAAGACGCATTAGAAAAGCTGAAAAGCTATATTGACGAGAAGGCTCTTGTCAGACGAAACGGTAGAGAATTTAAAATCTCCACTAAAGATCTGCTGCCCGGAGACATAATTCTTTTAAAAAGCGGGAGTAAAGTTTCCGCTGATGCCCGCCTTCTTTCTCTAAACGATCTTTATGCCGATGAAGCTATTCTCACCGGTGAATCGCTGGCGCAGAAGAAAACAATAGAAGCTGTACCGGAGGATACCGATCTGGGTGATAGAACAGGTTGCGTATTTGCCGGAACCGTCATTACTCAAGGCTACGCCAGCGCGGCTGTCACCAGCATTGGAGAAAATACAGAACTTGGAAAAATTGCCCATCTTGTCTCTAAAGCTGAAGACGAAAAAACACCACTGCAGAAAGCGCTTTATAGTCTCTCAATTAAAGCCAGCGCTTTTGTAATCGGGCTTGCCATCCTAATCTTCTTCATTGCCAACTCTTCCGGCACCCCATTTTTGGAATCTTTCTTAATTTCAGTAGCAGTTTTAGTTGCTGCCGTACCCGAAGGTCTTCCAATTGTAATGACCATTATCTTAGCTACCGGCGTGCAAAGACTGGCAAAAAAGAATGGAATTGTCAGAAAGCTTAACGCCGCAGAAACTCTTGGCTCTACCAGCGTAATTCTCACCGATAAAACCGGAACTTTGACTCAGGCCAAAATGACGCTAGACCGGATCTTGCCCTTTCACGAAGGAGAAAGCAAAAAAGATTTTGTCCAATCCATATTGGAAATGGCTCTGCTGAACTGCGATGTGAATATCGAAAACCCGACAGATGATGCCAGCAACTGGAAGCTGAACGGAAAATCGCTGGAAAAAGCTTTAGTAAAAGAATCCGCAATCAAACACAGGGTATTTCTTCCCGATATTTTAAAAGAAAAAACGCAGCACGACTTCCTGCCCTTCAACTCCAAAGCAAAATTTTCCGCAAGTCTTTACAGCACAAGTCTGCCCAGCCTCACCGGCTATTTCAAAAACAAAAATCTAAAACTTTTAACGGTTTTAGGCGCACCGGAGGTTTTAATTCAGGCAAGCTCTCACAGTGATAAGGAAAAGCAGGAATTTTTAAAAACAGTAGAGCGCCTTGCATATGATGGCGCCAGAGTTGTGGCACTTGGTTATAAAGACCAGAGTCATTCAAAAAATGTCTACAAAATACTCCCTGAAAGTCTTAAAGGAATTAAGCTGATGGGTGTTTTAGCCTTTAAAGATCCGGTAAAACCGGGAGTTAGCGTAGCTATGCAAGAAGTAGCGCAGGCGGGAGTTCGAACAATCATTGTTACCGGCGACCATACCGGAACCGCAGTAGCGGTAGCAAAAGAAATTGGTATGAGCATTAGTTCTAACGAAGAGCTGTTGGAAGGGCATCATTTAGACAGTCTTTCCGATAAATCACTTCAAGAAGCGGTCAAGAAAATTAAAATTGTTTCCCGGGTAAGCCCTGAAGGGAAAATGCGTTTAGCCAAAGCGCTTCAAGCAAACGGCGAAATTGTCGCCATGAACGGAGACGGAGTGAACGATGCACCGGCAATTAAGCAAGCCGACATTGGAATTGCCATGGGAAGCGGCACCGACGTGGCTAAGCAAGCCAGCGACTTGGTTTTACTGGACGACAATTACGAAACGATTGTAGAAGCCATTAAAGAAGGCCACAGAATTGTTCAAAACATCAGAAAGGCCCTAGTTTACCTAACCTCTACAATTTTAGACGAAGTGATTTTAATTGGCGCCTCCATCGTTGGCGGGCTTGCCCTTCCGTTCAACGCTTTGCAAATACTTTGGGTAAACTTTTTTGCAGATTCTTTCCCTGGCATATCACTGGCTTTTGAAAACAAAATAGATGCCATCGAAAGACACCCAACAAAAATTCAAAGCGGACTTTTCACCAAAAAAATGAAATTCCTTCTTTTCGTCAACGGAACAATCAGTAGCGTTTTGCTTTTGGCTCTCTATCTGATTCTCCTTAATATCAACATTCCCACCGCATTGGCCCAAACAGTTACCTTTGCCGCATTTGGAAGCTACAGTTTAATTTTAGTTCTTGGTCTGCGCAGTCTAAGGCGCAGTATCTTCAGCTACAATCCATTTTCAAATCAAGCGCTTAACATGAGCCTCCTAATTGGTTTTGGCTTAGTTGCAATATCTATCTACGCGCCCTTCTTCCAAAATCTTTTCGGAACAGTTGCCATATCGCCGTTTTGGGTAATGGTAGTACTGCTTTTTGGAATTCTCAACATTCTCCTCATAGAACTTAGTAAATTAATTTACAAAAACGAAGCGGAATAATCGAAAGGAATAATCGGAAGTCCGACTTCCACCGAGGGCTTGACCTTTCCTTATATAGGGCATTATGATGCCAATAATTACCCATTATCTCTAACCCAATATAGATTATGAAAAAAGGATTTCTACTCCTGCTGGGGATTGTTGTCATTGTCCTAGCCTGGGTTCTCATTATCAACCGAGCGGAGATTATCTCCGCCGACACCGTGATCGAAGGTGATTATACCGTCTCTAGTCCTCTGAGGCTCAAAGATGGCGTTCAGCTGACCGTTAACGGCAATTTCACTCTCAATGATGAAATTGAGTGTATAGACGGCCCTTTGCGTATAACGGTGAATGGAGACGCCATGATAAACGGCACCCTTCAGTGTGTGCGTGAGGGAGAAGAAGGAGATCCCTCCGGTATTCAGCTTGTGGTGAGCGGAGAGCTGGAATTTTCGAAAGATTCAGTAGTCGCTTCTAACAGTGACATAGAGATTGTTAGCTCAGAAGAGGCTCTCATTCTGACCGAAGAGGCCAAAGATGAGCTCTTTGAAGAAACGGGAACTGACAGCGGAGACGGTCCGCGCCTTGGACCTTTAAGCGAAGAGGGGGTGGTAAATGTGACCGAAACCGAGAATGAAAGCAAAGATCAAACCGTAAAAAGCGCCACACCCCTAAAGTTCGTTCAAACCGCTCAGGCACAGGGAGAGCCAAGAGACAAGGATGCTAATGTAGTTCGCAATGTTATCCTTCGTGGAAACTGGTATGTAGGCGACGGCGGAACTCCGCCCGGGGGCTTGAATATTCCCGAGCCGCCCAAAGGGGTAAAGAAAGTTATTTTGAACTTTAATTTTGGAGATGACGGCAACGTCAATCTGGAAGACTTCTATCTTATCGGCCCGGACGGCCGAGCCGGGGAGGATGATAGCGGAAGCTGTAGCGCTACCGGGAAGAAAGGAGAAGACGGTTTTCGTATGAGAGTAAAGGCGGCAAATGTGACGCTGAATAGTTTCACGCTGGAGCTAGGTGACGGAGGTAGCGGAGGAATGGCCGAAACAAGCAAAGACTGTGAAAACGGTGTTGCTACAGGCGGTGATGGCGGTCAGGCCAGCAACTTCAAGATAACGGCAGTAGGAAAGATTGAAATCAATTCCTTCAAGCTCTTCCCCGGTATGGGTGGAGCCGGAGGAGAAGCAATTGCATACGGTAAGGATGGAGCTGCAAGCTGCCCCGGTGAAAAAGGAGGCGACGCCACCGCCACCGGAGGCAATGGCGGAGTGAACAAGAAATCCTTAACTGCCCTTGGAGCGGTATCAGGAATTTCTAACGTTGAAATTGATACTGTCCTTGGCGGAGGAGGCGGTGAAGCCAGCGCCACGCCCGGAAAAGGCGGAGCAGGAGACAAGTGTGGCTGCACCGGAGGCCAGGGAGGTAGTGGAACTGCAACAGGTGGCAAAGGAGGAGACGCCTCAGCGACCGCTCCGGTACCGGTAACGTCCCAGGGTGGTGATGGCGGGAATGCCGAACTGCGCGGTGGTGAAGGTGGAGTCGGCGGAAGCTGTGGCCCTGAGAATCAGGGCGGAGCCGGCGGAGCAGGCGGTAGCGCTTCGGCTAAGGCTGGCATTGCCGGCACGGGACAAAGCTCCAACGGAACTGACGGAACGATTAAAGATCAAACTGGCGGAAACGGAGGCAAAGGTGGAGATGGATGTGAGGAAGGAGCCGGCGGAGCAGGAGGCAGCGGAGACCCGGATGGAGAAAAAGGAGCTGATGGAGAAAATCTTTGCGCTGCTGAAAAGGAAGAAGGAGGCGGTGTTGATATTCGCAAACCAGAAACAAGCACGGAAACTCTGGATGTTATCGAATACAACGGAAAATTCCTTCCGGTCAGCCAGCTCATTATCGAATCCGAATCCGGCTGTGATGGAGGACAAGCTCACTGGCATGCTGCGGTAGGGGTGGTCACAGCCACTGACGGCTCGCAAGTAGCTGATCCGGGACCTCAGTGCGGATACGGAAAGACAAAAGATAAGCCAGTCAAGAAGATTGAGCTGAAAGCAGAGGCTTCCTCCGGACAGACTCAGGCTGAAGTATTCTTTGACGGAGAGTTTAGATAGGAGAGAAAAACAAGAACTCAAAAGACCCGCCCTAGGCGGGTCTTTTATTGGAAGTGTCGGAAGTCGGACTTCCGATTTTTCTTTTAGGGGCACCGACCACATTTTGTGATAAGATAAGACTATGGCAAAGAAAAAGATGACAATTGATGCTTTGGCAGTCATTACCCAAAAGGGTTTTACTGCAGTTGATAAACGTTTTGATAAAGTTGATGAGCGTCTAGATAAGGTTGAACACCGTCTAGATGGGGTTGAGGCGGATGTCTCTGTGATGAAAGAGTCCTTTGATAAATTTATGACAAGGCTGGACAAATTTATTACCCACCTTGAGAAGCAAGACCAGGAACTATTGTTTCTTCGAGAACAAGTTAAGCGCCTGGAGCTCAGGGTGGAAAAACTGGAAAGCCGAAAGTAGGCAACATTTACGCCTTGGCCACTACAAGCCCCATCACCTCGCTAGCTCCGGCTTCCCGAATCGTCTTAACCGCTTCGTTCATGGTTGATCCGGTTGTGAATACGTCATCTAGCAAAATAATTCTCTTTCCCCGAATATACGCAGGCGCTGATACCATAAATGCGTTTCTTAAATAACGCTTTCTATCAAAAATATTTTTCCGCTGAGTTTGGCTTTCCGCACCTTTGACGCGCTTTAGCGCTCCAATAATCATTGGCATTTGCAGTATATGTGAAAGGTGACGAGTAATCAGCTCGGCCTGATTAAAACCACGCGCCCTTTTTCGTTTGTAGTAAATTGGCAAAGGTACAAGGAAAAAATCGCTTAAATCCAAATCCAGACTCCTTAAATATTTAGCCAAAACCATCGCCAGTGTTTGTGCGGTGGCCTTTTGGCGCCGATATTTCATTTTCCAAATCAAATCCTTAACAATAGATTGACTGTAGCTTGCCGCCGCTCCAAGCAGGTAAGAATCCTTTGGATATTCAAAACGCCTGTTATCTGGCAGGCGCTTCTTGCTAATACCGTCAAATAATGTAGGAAGGATTTGAATCTCTCCCTCGCATGGACTGCAGAGGAAAGGGTGCTTATCATCAAAGGCAAAAAGATTCCTGCCGCATGCAAGGCATGCGGGAGGGAATAATATCTTTCTGGCTCTGCCAAAAAGTTTAGTTAGTGCGCTCATGTATGCTATATTTTAATCAAACTATTAGTTCCATCCTTACAAAATTCCAATGAAAATACAACTTTTAAGCATAAATAAAGCAAATTTCACCGAAATCAACTTTTTTAGCAAGAAAAACGAAGAAAGAAAATCGGACAAAAGTAAAGAAATTCTCAACATAAAATTCAGTCAAAAATCGCTAAATCGCAGAAAGTTTATTCAACTAATCCGCTGTTCGGTAATGGAGGCGAAAAGGAGAGAAATCGAAAACGTCACTTATTCCTTCGCCCATCTTAAAAAAATCAGCAAAGGCATTCTTAAAAGTGAAGAGCTCTTAAAAATTTTTTCCGAAAATGCATTGCTGGCAAACTACAAGTTCCAAAACTTTAAATCAAAAAAGCGAGACGCTATCAAAGCAATCGCATTGCTGGGAAAACTAAACAGTGCCGAAAAACAGGCTCTAAATACCGGCGAAAAGGTAGCCGCTGCAATGAATCTGGTGCGTGATTTGGCGAATATGCCGGGCGCCGACATGACTCCGGACATTCTTGTTAAAAGCGCCCGCGATATGTTTAAGGGAAAGCCCATTAAACTTTCTGTTGTTGAAGAGGCGCAGGCCAAGAAACTGAAAATGAACCTTTTCCTTGCGGTGGGCCGGGGCTCACAGGAAAAATCGCGCTTCATAGTTGCAGAATATAACGGAGGCAAAAAAGGGGATAGGCCCATTGTCCTAATTGGAAAGGGAGTTTGCTTTGACACCGGCGGGCTCAACATTAAGCCCGGAAATGCAATGACGGGCATGAATATGGATATGACCGGAGCCGCCATTGCCCTTTCCACTTTGGCGCTGGCCGCAGAGCTTAAGCTAAAGAAAAATATTGTTGCCCTTGCCCCCGCAGTTGAAAATGCGGTAGGAGGAATGAGCTATCGTCCGGGCGACATCATTACGGCCATGAATGGAAAAACAGTGGAGATAAGAAACACCGATGCTGAAGGACGCTTGATTCTTGCAGATGCTTTAACGTATGCAAAACGCTACAACGCCCGTCTCGTCGTAGACATTGCTACTTTAACCGGTTCAGCCTTAGTTGTGCTTGGCCAAAAGGCCAGTGTCATTATGACCAAAGATGAAAAGCTTGAAGAACTAATGCGCGATTTGGGAGAACAAACCGGAGATTATGTTTGGCCGCTTCCGCTCTGGGAAGAATACGAAAAAGATATTGAAAGCGACTTTGCCGATATAGCTAATCTTGGGAAAACAAAGTATGGCGGAACAATTACGGCCGCAATTTTTTTGGCCGAGTTCACAAAGGATTATAATAAGGACACAAGCTGGGTTCATATTGACATCGCGCCAAGGATGGAGGCGGCCCAGGAAGACTGTCTTGAGAGAGGATCAACAGGGGAACCGGTTCGCATGCTGCTTGAATTGATTAAAAAATACTAAGGCAGTCAATTACCTAATTTCTAATTAATCTAATTAATACCCAAATACCCAAATCCCAATTTGGACATTAGCTATTAGAAATTCGGATTTATTTAGGTCAATTAGAGCAATTAAATCAATTAGAGCAATTATCGATATGTCATTTTTCTCTAAAATAAAAAACATAACAAGGGGAGATTTATTCGGGGTAGATATCGGCACTACCGCGATTAAAGCCGTAGAGCTTGCTGGCAGTAAAGAAAAAGGCTTTATGCTTTCAAACTACGCCATTATGGAAGCCAGCGGCAGCTTGGAAAGAAGCAACGGAGCACTGCAGTCCAGCAACCTGAAGCTTCTAGACACCGATATTGTTTCCTATTTATTAATGCTTCGCCAAAAAGCCGGCTTTAAATCAAAGTCTGCGGTAGCGTCTTTGCCCGCATTTTCCGGATTCAGCACATTAATTGATCTACCAGTTGGAAGCGATAGAGAAATTGGCCAAGCGGTTCAATTTCAGGCCAAAAATTATATTCCTCTGCCAATTACAACAGTTACTTTGGACTGGCTTAAAGTTGGAGAGAAGGTAGATACCGGCGGCAAACGCACTCAGCAGGTGCTTTTAATTTCCATACCAAACGAAACGGTCAGCCTCTACGACGATATTTTTTCTCGCGCCGGATTTAATTTGGACTCGCTAGAGCTGGAACAAATCAGCAACGCCCGAATCCTAAGCCTAGCCAGCAAAACCGCTAAACTCATTATTGATATTGGCGGAAGAAGCACCAGTTTGGGTGTAGCGAAAGAAGGCAACTTAAAGTTTGCCGCTCAAGCGGATTTTTCTTCAGGCTCAATCACTCAAGCCTTCGCGCAAGCCCTAAATATCAGTCCGCGCAGAGCAGAGGATTTAAAAAGAAATACCAACCTTGCAAGTGTTGGTGGAGAGACAGAATTATCCACAATAATGCTGCCGATTTTGGATGCTATACTAAGTGAAGCAAAGCGAGCGCAGGCCGGCTTTGAGAAAGCCTACAACGAAAAAGTTGATGGCATTATTCTTACTGGGAGCACAGCCAACATGAAGGGACTACCCGAATACGTTGCGCAGCAGTTAAATCTGCCGGCCGGCAAGGCACATCCTTTCCCAAACATTGGCTATCCACCGGAAATAGAGGCGGCAGTTGATGATTTGGGCCCAAGCCTCTCAACCAGTATTGGTCTTGCGCTTAAAAATGCGTGAGTAATCGCCAATATCGCGAATAGTCTCAAAATAACGCGAAAATAAAAAAGGGGAGGAAAAAATAAATTACATTAGCGTTGTTAGCGAATACTCAATGGCACTCCCACAAGCAAATCAAAATCCAAATATCGGAACAGATAACCCCTACGAGCATCTAGCCCGTAACCGTTCAAGCTCTCCGGGTTGGTCTTGGAGGCTATTTAGTTTCAGCATTGTTATTTTCATAATTGTTGCCGTTATTTATATGGGGATTAAACTTGGCTACAAGCCATTTTTAAATTCCAGAATTGACAATTTAGACAGTCAGCTTGAAGAGTTTGAAAGTAAAATATCAATGCAAGATCAGCAGTCTTTCATAAACTTCTATTCTCAAGCGGTTTATCTTGAGGAAATTTTGGACAAGCACATTTTCTTTTCGCCATTTTTTGATCTATTGGAACGCCACACTCACAGCGGAGTTTATTTTAGCAACGTTGATTATGAGTTTTCAGAAAACAAAATTTCTCTTACCGGCAGAGCCGACTCCTTTGAGGCGCTTGGTCAGCAGCTTGCCCGTTTAGACGCTCTTGTGGAAGTAAACAGAGTGATTCTTAGCGAGTCTCAATCAATCGGAGGAGGAATTAATTTCCAAATGCTCCTTTTCCCGGACTCCGATCTATTTAGCATCCAGCAAGTAAACTCCGGCCCATCCGCTGTAAGTTCACCGCCTTCATCAGAACCGGATATAGAATCTGAAACAAACGAAGCGTCGGTAACTACCAGCACCGAACCTACTACTAACCTCTAACAGTCTAAATGTCTAATAATCTAACAGTCTAAAAAATGAGCCAAGCAAGTAAAAGAATTCTAAGCATCCTGCTCTCCCTTGCAATTTTGATTGCGGCAATTGTTGTTTACAGCAGTTTTGTTGTTCCAGCCTATGCCGATGTTAGTGAAATGCGCTCTGAATTTAATGCCAAGCAGGAAGCAGTTGATGAGCAAAGAGAAATTGTGAATGAGGTTGAAAACCTGCTTAGTACTTATCTAAGTATTCCTCAGCTTGAGGAAGCTCTTTCCGTTTCAGTGCCAAACAGCGAAGACCTAGCCAGCGCCTTTAATCAAATTCATGCTCTGGCGCGCGAATACGGTCTTTTAGTTCAACAGTTTGGAGCAAACAGCTCGCTACCAAACCAGCTTCGCAATCTGGAAGGCGAAGACAGCCCTCTTAGAAATAAAGGCGTTGTACAAATTGAAACAACCCTTGTTGGTTCATATCAAAGCATCAAAAGCTTTATCGAGGCTTTGGAAATCAACATCAGAATTATGGATATTGTGGGCGTAAGAGTTCGCCCAACCGCAGAGGCCGGACAAAACTCCTTTATCGCAACCTTAACCATTAACACCTACTACCAAAGCGATGGCAATTAGAATCAACAAACCAAAAAGAGGAGGCGGACTGGGAAGATTCATCACCTTCATAGTGGTAATTGGAATAATTTTAGCCAGTGCTTATGCGCTCTTCTTTGCGCCAACGCCGGCCTTTGACTACATTGCCAGCCCGGAGCTTCAAAGAAACAGGCAGCTTTCCACCTTCAACCTAGATCCCGAGGAAATAATTAGCCGAGAAGATTTCAGAGCATTAAGACGCTTTGATGTTAATCTCGGTCAAGCAAGCTTCGGGAAAGAAAATCCACTTACACCCTAGAAGACAGGACCTAGGAAGTAGGGTGCAGGGTGTAGAAAGAGAATTATATAATTTATTATATAATTCCGATTAATTTCCGCGTTTAGATCCGCGGCCACTCGTAACCGAGCGCCAGTCCGCCCTTGGTGGACGATCCGCGTGCAGATCCGCGGTTTTGCAGAGCAAAACATGGATAATCAAAAATTCATTCAAGAATTAATTTCAGCCGGCTCGCTCAGCAAAGAGGACGGAGAGGCCGTGCTTAATGATGCCTCTACTTTTGGCAAGTCCATAGAAGATGTTTTGGAATCTCGAAATTTATCAGACGAAAAATCAATTGCCCAAGCCAAAAGCAAGGTGTTAGCCGTACCGGCAAAGGCTGTAAATTCAAGTGAAATTAGCGAAGAGCTTCTTAAAATCATTCCTGAAGAAACCGCCAAAACCTATCAGGTCATACCGCTGTCCATGGATGAACAAACCCTGATTGTAGGAATGGTCAATCCGGAGGATGAAAAGGCTCAGCAGGTCCTTCGCTTTATTGCAAAACAGCAAAGAGTCAGCCTTGGAGCCTACATCATCACCCCAACGGACCTAAAGCAGGTTCTTCACCGATATTCTCCCTTTGAAAGTGTTTACCAAAACGCCCTACGAAGCCTCAATATAAACGAGGAAGATAAAAAGAGCACAACGCCCACAATCGGACTTGAGGAAGCGGCGGAAAGCGCAGCAGAAGATGCTCCGGTTATCAAAATAGTTGCTTCTCTTTTAAAAGAGGCTATCAATCAAAAGGCTAGCGACATCCACATAGAACCGCAAAGAAAGCGCCTTAGGGTGCGCCTTAGAGTTGATGGCGAGTTAAAAGAGCAAGCTTCAATGCCAGCCGAACTGCATCAGCCAATTATCTCCCGCGTAAAAATAATGGCGAGACTGAAAATTGATGAAACCCGAATTCCTCAAGACGGACGTTTTAGAACCAGCATTTTTGGCCGCGAAATAGACTTTCGTGTTGCCACATTCCCAACACCGGCAGGAGAAAAGGTGGAACTGCGTGTTCTGGATCCGGAAACCGGACTAAAAAGCTTGGACGACCTTGGCTTAGTGGGAAAAAACAAGGAAATTGTTTTAAAAGCAATAGAAAAACCTTTTGGAATGGTGCTTTTTACTGGTCCCACCGGATCCGGTAAATCCACCAGCATTTATGCGGTGATGCAGAAAATGAACAAAGTTGGCAGTAACATTGTCAGCCTTGAAGATCCCGTAGAGTACACAATTGACGGGCTAAACCAATCGCAAGTGCGACCGGAAATCAATTACACCTTTGCTTCCGGACTCCGCCAAATTCTTCGCCAAGATCCGGACGTAATCATGGTAGGGGAAATTAGAGACGGTGAAACTGCGGGGCTGGCAGTACACGCGGCACTCACCGGTCACATCATGCTTTCTACTTTGCACACCAACGATGCAGTCGGAGTAATTCCGCGCCTTGTAGACATGGGAATTGAATCTTTCCTGCTCCCAAGTGCGCTCAACATAATGGTTGCCCAGCGTCTAATTTCTAAAATTTGCCAGAACTGCAAAAAAGAAGAGCTCTCTAGCACCGAGATGAGCAAGGAAATCCAAACACAGCTTGCCCCTTTGCCGGAAGCAATCAAGTCAAAATATAAAGCCCCTTACAAAATTTTCAAGGCAAGCGGATGTAAGGAATGTCACAACGGCTTTACCGGACGAGTTGCTCTTTTTGAGGTTCTGCAAATGACAAAAGAGCTTGAAAGCATTGTCAGTGAAGGAATGAGTGAGCCAAAAATTGAGGCGGAAGCCAAACGCCAAGGGATGATAACGCTGCGCCAAGACGGAATTATGAAAGCATTGGATGGCTTGGTAAGCATGGAAGAGGTGTTTAGAGAAACAGCCTAAAAAAAGTAGTAAGTAGCTAGTAGTAAGTAGTAAGCGAAAAACCATACAAAAACTTCCTGCTATAATTAAAAAGAAACATTCGTAGCCATTCGCCCGCCTGTAACGCTTGCGCTAGCATTGCGGGCAGGTATCATTAGCATGAATTAGTAGATTCGCATCGCAAAACATGGATTACAAAACAAAAATAGACGAGCTTTTAACCACTACCGCGCGCCAAGGAGCAAGCGACCTTCACATTGGCGTGGGCAAAAAGCCAACACTTAGAATTAATAGCAAGCTAATTGCGCTGGAAAAAGACCCAATTGTCAGTCCGGAAGATGCCCGTGGATTGGTAGAGGCCTTGCTTAGCGAAGAACAAAAAGTCAGTTTTATCAAAAACAAGGAACTAGACTTTTCCTTTACTCATAAAGAAAAAGTAAGGTTTAGGACCAATGTATTTTTTCAAAAGGGACACATGGCAGCTGCCTTGCGTTTAATCCCAAATAATGTCCGCACCATTGAAGAGCTTAATCTTCCCCCCATACTTCACGATTTCACCAAACTTTCCCAAGGCTTCATCCTTTTTGTGGGACCCGCAGGGCACGGTAAAAGTACTAGTCTTGCCGCTTTAATTGACGAGATAAACCACAACCGAACCGAGCACATAATCACTGTAGAAGACCCAATTGAGTATTTATTTGCTCAAGACAGATGCATCATCTCCCAACGTGAAGTGGGGGGCGACACCATCAGTTTCAACAACGCCCTTAAATCAGTTCTTCGCCAAGATCCGGACGTATTAATGATTGGAGAAATGCGAGACCCAAACTCTATTTCCACCGCAATGACCGCTGCTGAAACCGGCCACTTGGTTTTCTCAACCCTTCACACCAACTCTGCCAGCCAAACAATAGACCGAATTATAGATTCCTTCCCTGAAGGCCAGCAGGGCCAAATTACCAGCCAGCTTTCTGCCACTTTGGTGGGAATTGTCAGCCAGCGCCTGGTGCCTAGAATTGACGGCGGGCTAATTCCTGCCACCGAAATCATGATTGCAAACAGCGCCATTCGAAACCTAATTCGTGAAAAGAAGGCATATCAGATTGACTTGGTAATAGAAACAAACCTGCAAGAAGGCATGATGACGCTAAACCGCAGTTTGGCTAAGCTGGCAAAGGAAAAGATAATTTCTATGGAAACTGCCGAGCTTCATTCCATGAACCCAGCAGAACTGCGCATCCTTATGGAGCGCATCTAATCTAATGTCTATAGTCTAATATCTAAAATCTAGATATGAAGTATCACTACAGCGCAAGAACAAAATCGGGAGAGATGCAGGTAGGCTATGTTGACGCACCCAATCGCGACAGCGCGCAAAAAATTCTTGGCAGCCACGACCTTTTCATTCTTAGTTTGGAAGAAATTCGCTCCAAGCAGTTTCTCTCCGGCCTGACAAATTTTTTCACGCGCGTAAAGCGCACAGACATAATGATTTTTACCCGCCAATTTGCTACCATGCTTGAGGCAAAAATCTCCATTAACGACGCGCTTAAAAACCTGCACGCGCAATCACGAAACCAAACCCTCAGAGAAGCCATCTTTCAGCTTACCCAAGACATAGACGCCGGACTCAGCCTCTCTCAATCTCTCAAAAGGCACACTAATATTTTTTCCGATTTCTATATCAATTTGGTTCAGTCTGCAGAGGTTACCGGAAGGGTAGAAGAAGCAATGGGATTTTTGGCCGATTACCTAGAGCGGGAAATTGCCTTAATTACCAAAGTAAGAAATGCTCTTATTTATCCAATCTTTGTTATCAGCCTCTTTATTGCAGTGGCCGGAATTTTAGTCGGCTTCGTGTTTCCGCAACTTGCTCCAATTTTTGAAGAAAGCAACGCCGAAATTCCGGTCATCACCAAAATTCTTCTCTCTGCCGGCGAATTTGTATCAAACTGGTGGATAGCAATTATTATTGCTTTGGTTGCCGGCGTAGTAATGCTGGTGCAATACTTTAGAAGCGAAGAGGGCAGAGCGCTTTGGAATTCTTTCAGCCTTAAGATTCCAATTCTTGGGAAAATGTTTAAGAAAGTTTATGTTACTCGCTTTGCGGAATCTGTAAGCGTTCTAATTAAAGGAGGTATCCCGATTGCCCAAGCCATAGAAATTAGCGGAAACGCAATTGGAAGCGCGCTCTACGAAGACAGCCTGCATCGGGTAGCGGAAAGCGTGCGAGGCGGAGAACTTTTGTCTGTTTCCCTTGCGCGCGAAAACGCATATTTCCCGCCTATCGTCGGCCAAATGACAGCCATCGGAGAAAAAACCGGCAAACTGGAACAGATGTTTGATCGCATTGCCAAGTTTTACGATAGAGAAATCAATTCCACCGTTTCAAACCTTGTGGAACTCATTCAGCCAACTCTTATGGTGGTGCTTGGAGTTCTTGTTGGGCTGTTATTTGCCGCAATACTTATTCCAATTTACAATCTGGTACAAACCTTTTAGAGTACTCGCGAAAATCGCAAATCTAGCAAAATATCGCGAACAAAATCTCGGCAGGAGATCCGACTTCCAGAGATGGCAACTGACTTTTCCCTAAGCCCTGTCAGACCCATAAGTCCTATGCGTCCTATCGCAAATAAAAAGTGATACAATATTAAGACAAATATGCAAACAAAAACTTTCAAAAATCATTCGTTAAAATCCGCGTGTAGATCCGCGGAATGTCCCAAAGATCCGCGCGCAGATCAGCGCAATAAGGGCTTTACTCTAATTGAAATTCTAATAGTTGTCGGAATTATCGGCATTTTGAGTTCAGTGATTCTTGTAGGCTTGGGAAGTTCCAGGGAGCGAGCTAGAGACTCAAGGAGAGTTACAGATCTTCGTCAAATTCAGCAGGGGCTGGAGCTTTTCTACACGAAAAACGGAGAATATCCTGATGGATTAGATGATTTAACCAGTGAGAACATAGGCGTGAGGCAACTTCCAACCGACCCCTCAACAGATGAGGACTATGAGTATGCTTCATGCAACGGAGGGCAAGACTATATGCTAAAAGCAGAGCTAGATTCTGAAAGCCCCAATCTCACCAGAGATTCTGTTTCGGATCCACTCTGTGGAATATCCTGTTCCGGAAGCTCTGAGTTCTGCGTAGCGTCTTAAGTTAGTCTTGCAATGAATATCATCTTTTTTGTTTTCGGCTTATTAGTAGGAAGTTTATTAAACGTACTGGCGCTTCGCTATAAGGAGGACGGAAAAATTTTCCAGCGCGACAGGGTTATCGGCCGATCCGCTTGCCCGCACTGCAAAAGGGTTTTAAAGAGCTACGAACTTATTCCGCTTCTTAGCTACATTTTCCAGCTGGGCAAATGCCGAAGTTGCAAAAAACGTCTTTCCATTCAATATCCACTCTCCGAGATAGTTACAGCCATCCTTACTGTTTGCACAGTGAACTTTTTGCTCAATTTCTATCCGATTAATTTAGAGCCGGCATTTACAGCTGTTTTCATAGTCATTTTCATTGCTATTTGGCTCTTAATTATTTACGCGCTCATTCTGCTTAGTCTCATAGATTTAAGGCTAAAAATAATTCCGGACCAAATCAACGTATTCCTCTTTTTTTTAGCCCTGCCTTTGCTCTTTATTAAAAGCAATTTTCCAAACGCCTTTTTAA
>JAUYME010000070.1 GCA_030699515.1 bacterium | reverse complement strand
AGAAGCGGACTTTCAAGGAGCTCCGGGCCAATCGCCAGCTTTCTCTTTGTTGGTCCAACCGGTGTTGGGAAAACCGAGCTTTCAAAAATTCTCTCAAGGATTCATTTTGGCTCAGAAGACAATATGAAACGTTTTGATATGAGTGAATACCAAAGCAGCGAAGCTATTACCAAACTTATTGGCTCTGCTGACGGAAGAATTCTTGGTACGCTCACCGAAAGCATTAGAAAAGAGCCCTACAGTTTAATTCTTCTGGATGAATTTGAAAAAGCGCATCCAGATCTTCTTAATATCTTTCTTCAAGTGCTAGATGATGGCCGCCTTACCGACAGCATCGGCCGAACCGTAGATTTTTCCAACACAATTATTATTGCCACCAGCAACGCTCACTCTACTCTAATTAAAGAAGAGCTGGAAAATGGAAGAACGATGCTTGCTCTAACCGAAGAGCTGAAAAGCAAATTAACAGATTACTTTAAGCCGGAACTTATCAACCGATTTTCAAAAGTTATTGTCTTTAAGACATTGTCTTGGCAGGACAGTCTGGCAATTGCCAAGCTCAATATTGATAAGCTTCTAAGACGCATTAAAGATGAAAAGGGAATTGATCTTTTTGTGAAGGAAAGCGCGTTGCAAGCCATTACTAAATTGGGCTTTGATGAAGTTTATGGAGCGCGTCCGCTTAAAAGAGCAATTTCTGAAAATATTAACTCTTTATTGGCAGAAAAAATTCTTCGGCAAGAAATGAACAGGGGAGAAAGCTGGGAAATCAGCTACAAAGACGAAAGCTTTGTCCTAACTCCTAACTCTCTAAGCTCAGCAAGCTCAGAATGACCTGCCCTCTCTGTCATTCCGGGTTTGACCCGGAATCTAGATCCTGAATCAAGTTCAGGATGACAAACAACAGCATAACTCAGATTCTTCGCAGGTTCAGAATGACAAAGAGTCTGAGCCCCGGTCACCTGTAAAAGGTCAAAGGTTAAATGTTCTTCCTATACCCTGCACCCTATGTCCTACACCCTCTCCTCTGTGTTATTATTGCTCCAATGCAAGCAAATAATTCTCCTTCCAAGGAAGGGGAAGATCAAAAAAGGCAGGAAAAAGTTGTTTCTGCCGGTATAATTGTGTTTCGTAAGACCAGAGAAGGGACAAAATTTCTCATACTCTATCACGGCAGGGGTTATTGGAATTTCCCAAAAGGAAAACTTGAGCAACAAGAACGAAGCTGGCAAGCGGCACTGCGAGAGGTTCAAGAAGAAACCGGGCTTAAAGCCAAGGAGTTAAAACTTCTTGGGAATTTTAAAGCCTTTGAAAAATTCCATTACAACCGCGGCGGCAACAAGATCTTTAAAGTAGTTATTCTTTATTTGGCAGAAACTCATCAGCCAAGAATTACGATTGGCAAAGAGCATCAAGGTTACGGCTGGTTTCGCTTTTCTCAAGCCAAAAAAATCCTGTCTAAACATAAAGACAGCGTAAAAATTCTTGAAAAGGCAAGCGCTTACCTAAACCGGCAAAGAAGGAAACCTAGTAACCAACAACAAAAAAGTTCATCTTCCGAAAATAAATAAAAACAGAGAGCTATTTACTCTCTGTTTTTATTTGCTCTTTCTTTGTGTCTAATACAGTCGTTACCAGTTGCTTAAATATGTCCGGTTGATGTTCTGCTAGGTCAGCAAGTATTTTTCTATCCAAGCCAATCTTATTTTTCTTTAAATCATTTATTAGCCTAGAATAGCTTGTTCCATTCTCTTTTGCCGCAGCGCCAATTTTTATCTGCCAAAGCTTTCTAAAGTTTCGCTTTTTCTCCTTTCTGGAGCGGTACATGTTAGGCAAAGCATGAAGCAAGGCCTCTCTTGCAAGCCTTTCTTTGCTTTTCCTTCCCCACATAAAGCCCTTGGTCATCTTTAAGAGCTTCTTTCTTTTCCTTAGCGATGTTGTTCCTCTTTTTACTCTTGCCATGTCTTATTTTTGAAATTTAAAATTAGAAATTTAAAATTGTCAGCTTACTTGGGTAAGCTGACCCCTTCCTGCCGCATCGCGCGCCTATCAGAGCTATTCAAAGTAACAGTTTTCCTTAGAGACTGCTTTGTGCCTGAAGACTTCTTCGCGCGAAAATGGCTGTTACCCATTTTTCTCCGAATTACTTTGCCGTTTTTGGTAACGCGAAAACGCTTCGTGAATGTCTTTCTTGTTTTTCCAGCTGTTGACTCCATTTCTTCAAAATATTTGAAAAGCCCCAGGCTTTGAATTAAGGAGTTGTGTCCGAACTATTCCCTGAAAATTTTAGAGCGAACATAGACCTTTAGGAAATTAGCAATACTCGAAGAGTACGGTCATTTTCTAAAGTCTATGGGCTAGTTAAAATTTGCAGGGAATAGCCGGATCAACTGTAGGGCCAACTCCTTATTTAAAAGCAATCAGAAGCAAGTGAGGCAAATACTAGCAATTAAAGCTTTTTTTGACAAGCCCAGTGCAAAAATCTAGCCGCTCTTAGGCGGATTTTTTTAAAACTATTGCCTATTGCCCAGTGCCTCTTGCCTAATTTTACTTCTTCAGCGTCACTATCGCATTAATCGTTACTCCCTTTGGCCTTCCATCTGGATGCTTGCCGGCGTAGCCACCTGCGCTTTTAAACAAAACTTTATGCTCGGGATTAATTATGGTCAAAAATTGCTCAAGCTTTTCGCGGGCAAATTCTTTATTTTGGTTTTCTCTTCCCCGTAAGCGCACCAAGATTTCAACTCTGGAGCCTTGTTCTAAAAATTTATTCACTCTACTCGCTTTAGTTTTTAAGTCTCCCTCTGCCTCACGAACAGATATCTGAACTCGTTTTTGCTCGCTCACACTAGCCTTAGAGGAAACATCAGCTTTTTTCATTTTTTTAGATTCCTGATAGCGGTATTTATCAAAGCTCGTTATCTTTGCCACTGGCGGATCCGCCTTTTCAGATATCAAAATCAAATCCAAGCCTCTATCCTTGGCTAATTTAAGGGCTTCAGCGGTTAGCATAATGCCCAAACTTTCGCCTTCTTCAGCGCTAACACGCACCTGGACAGCGCGAATTTCCTCGTTCTTGCGAGCTACTACCTTATATTTATTCTTTACCGAAAATTTTCTCTTACCCTTTTTCATTTGATTCTTGAAATATAGCATCTCTATACAGGATAATGCAAAGCTCTTGACAGGAAGATTATCTTAAGATAATCTTTAACTATAATTTAGTTTAAACGCAACAATTAATGGCTACAAAAAAAACTGTCGGACTTCGCGATCTGCGCGAAAATACCGAAAAGTATATTAAAAAAATAAACAAAGGAGAGTCTTTCACGGTTTTCAGACGCAATAAGCCGGTTTTTGAAATTAAGCCCCTAAACGAGGATGATGACGAAAATTGGGAAACAGTTATAGATTTTACTGAAATATCCAAGAATGGCGTACCCGCAGAAAAAGTTTACCAGGCACTTAAGGAGCTAAATGAACAAGATAAAAAAGCTTCTCGCTAAACTAAATCCTAAGGATAGGGAGCTGCTTCTATCCACACGAGATGATGTTTTAAATAGAAGATGGCAAAACCTAGACCTTAGGCAGTTAAAGGGAGTGCGCAATGCTTATCGCGTGCGAAAAGGAAAGTTTAGAATTATTTTCATCGAAACAGGGCCAGGCATAGAAATTATCTCTATTGAAAAGCGATCCGATAACACCTACAAGAATCTCTAATTATGAAAAAAAATTCTAAATTCTTTGCGCAAAACCGAAAGGTGGGCTTTGATTTTGAACTTTTAGACAAATACGAAGCAGGCATAATTTTAACCGGCCACGAAACCAAGGCTGTTAAAGACGGCAGGGCAACTTTAAACGGTGCATTTGTGGACGTTAAAAACGGAAAGGCAGAGCTTTTGAATGCAGTTATTAAGCCCTATCAGCCAAACAATGCCCCAGAAAATTATAAGGAAGACAGGGTAAGAGAACTGCTCCTTAACAGAAAGGAGCTAAAAAAGCTGCAGGTGGAGCAGGAGAGCAAGGGATTGACAATAGTGCCAATTTCGTTGTATAATAAGAACGATTTAATAAAGCTTGAAATAGCTTTAGCGCGCAGAAGAAAGAAGGCGGATAAACGAGAAGCCATAAAAAAGCGCGATTTTGAAAAGCGAAAGAAACAAATTACCAGATAATTCGTTTCATAAAATACTTGGGCTCCCAACTTTTGCCCTAGGAGGGCAAAAGTTGGGAGTGACAGGCTTCGACATTGAATGCTCCTTGAAAAGATGCAAGCAAAGCTGAACTAACTTTTAAACTGGTTCAAACTTGAAATGCCAACAGAAATGTTGCACTAGCCTACGCATAATTTTATCCGTAGACCATCGCTCTAGCGACCTCTTCTAGCTGGATTAGCGGTGTCATATTGAAGAGTAAGGAATAAAGAGTGCAGATCTAACGCTTTATTCACGAAAATTAATAGATCAGCGCTGTTTGGTGCACTAAACCAAAACAAGCTTGTAGATTCTTTTTAAAGACTTCTTTGGACGGGGTTTCAATACCCCCACTTCCACAAATAGAAAAAACCACTGCACTTGCGGTGGTTTTTTCTATTTCATCAGGAACACAGCAGCAATAGACATTACGATTGCTGCGGCTTTACGCAAATTCCAATGCTCTTTGTAGAGAATTATAGAAAGCACAATCGGCACCAAAATATATAAAGAGTTTATTGTATACACAATCACTAAAGCTCCTCCATAACTAAATGCCATTATTAAAGAACTAAAGCTAAGAATTTGTATAAAGCCGCTTAAAATAGAAAGCCTTAAAAGCTTGGGGTCTAAATAGTGCAATTCTACATCACCATTTTTGAGCCCCGATCGCCTAAAGCGGTAAAAAAGCATCCCCAAAATTGCAGTAAACGCATTTGCAAGAGAAGCAAACAGAATGATAGAAGTAAAAAGATTTGCACCCTCTTTATTGATCGATATGGCCACTGCAGACATTACGGCGCTACCAACCATCAAAATAAGACCTTTAGATAAATTTTTCTGTCTTTGTTTTTCTGAAGAATGAATGAGGAATAGGGGTACTACTATTCCAAGTATTACTCCAACCCATTCACTAAAACCTAAGGCTTCCCTAAAAACAACCAAACCAACTATAAGAGCAATTAGCGGACTAATAAATTTATGCAAAGGGAAGAATATGGTCGTATCTATGTTCTTTAACGAATCCATCCGCAAATTTGTTCCGATTATAAAAACAAAACCGCTAAGGAAAGCCACAAAAACCAGCAATCCTGAAAATTCGCCAAGGCCTTCGTAAAAACCGGCAAAGGTAAATCCGATAAGCGCAGAAATCCCGGCACTGTAACCATTCAAAAGACTCGAATTATAGCCTCTGGCTGCACCAACTTTTTGCAGAAATGCATGAAATCCTGCAAAAAACAAAGAAATTACAGATAATAAAAACCAAGTTTCCATAAAATAAAGTATAGCACCGGCACCTCTTTAGTTTTCTACTTGATACAAGATACAAGATACTAGATACTAATTAGGTATGATTCAGGAAATCTCCCAATTCATAAAGCAAGCACTCAAACTAGATTATCTGCCAAACGTAGAAGTACCGAAAGAAGAAGGTTTTGGCCACTATTCTACAAACTTGGCCATTATTGAAGCTAAAAAGCTGGCTCGCCCTGCTCCTGAGTTAGCTCATGAATTAATTGCCCAATTAAAAGAGGCAGACAAAAATGGGCTTTTTGAAAAAATAGAAACCGCCGGCCCTGGCTTTATTAACTTTACTCTTGCCAGCGACTTTTTATCAAAAAAACTTAGCGAGGCACTAAGCACAGGGGATTCTTTTGGGAAAACAAAAAGTCAAAAAGGAGAGAAAATAATAATTGAATACACCGACCCAAACCCCTTTAAAGCTTTTCACATTGGCCACCTAATGACCAATGCAATAGGCGAAGCCCTGGCAAGAAACTTAGAGTGGGCCGGAGCTAAAGTGAAGCGCGCCAACTATCAGGGAGATGTTGGCATGCACGTAGCCAAGAGCATTTACGGGATGATCCAGCTTAATAACGAAACTCCGGACAAAAATGCCAGCCTTAAAGAAAAAGTTGCCTTTCTTGGGAAAGCTTACGCTCTTGGGGCAAAAGAATACGAGTTGGAAGAAACAAAAAAAGAAATAGAAGAGCTAAACAAAAAAATTTATCAGCAATCAAACCCAGCAATCAACAAGCTTTATAAGCTGGGCCGAAAGTGGAGCTTAGATTACTTTGAGCAAATTTATAAAAAGCTTGGCACTAAATTTGATTACTACTTTTTTGAAAGCAATACCGCCAAATTTGGCGAAAAGCTTGTAAGGGAGTGGCTTCAAAAAGATGTTTTCAACGAAAGTAATGGCGCTATCGTTTTTGACGGAGAAAAGTATGGGCTTCACACCCGCGTTTTTATCAATTCGCAGGGCCTGCCTACCTACGAAGCTAAAGAGCTGGGGTTGGCCAAGCTAAAGTACAAAAAATGCAAATATTCCCGCTCTATAGTTATTACCGGAAATGAAATAAAGGCCTATTTCCAAGTGCTTTTAAAGGCTATGAGCTTTGTCTTTCCAAAATTAGCTGAAAGAACCGAGCATTTTCCGCACGGTATGCTACGTCTTCCGGAAGGAAAAATGTCGTCGCGAACCGGGGAGGTTATTGAAGCAGAAACTTTGCTTAATGAAGTGAAAAGCGCAGTAGAACAGAGGATGCAAGATGCGCATTTTCCGCCGGAAGAGAAAAAAGAAATTAGTAATGCCGTTTCTGTATCGGCAGTTAAGTATTCAATTCTTAGAGCTGCCGCTAAAAACGACATTGTCTTTGACCTAGAGTCTTCCATTTCTCTTTCCGGAGCTTCCGGACCATACATCCAGTATTCTTATGCTCGGTTAGCGCAGGTGCTAAAGAAAGGGGCTTTTGCAAAAAGCGCAAACTTTGTGCTTCTGGTAAATAAAGAAGCCAAAGATCTGGCCGCAAAACTAATTCAATTTCCCGACATTGTAGATTTTTCTGCCAAAACCTTAGCCACAAACCATATTGCCACCTATGCCTACCAGCTGGCCAAACTGACAAACCGCTTTTACGAAGAAGTGCCAATCCTTAAAGAAGAAGATAAAGAAATTAAAGCCGCCAAGCTCGCTCTAGCAAAAATATCAGCAACTACACTCAAAAACAGTCTGGAAATCCTAGGAATAGAGGCCCCAGGGCGCATTTAGGGCTTGAGCAGCGTAACCCTCTCCGCTATACTGTTCTCATTAGCAATCTAGCTGGCGACGCTATCTGACCCCGTAAAGCTGCAACAGTGGCAAGCACTGGCATCCACGGGGCAAGTATATAATTAGTTGCCAAGATCGATGACGCTATCTGATATATAGCTAGTCGTGGTAAAGATTTACGTATTGCCGCGACTTTGCTCGCGGCTATTTTAATTCCTTGGCTCTACAACCTATAAACTACAACCTATAACCTAATTATCTATGCTTAAAAATCTAAAACAATTCAATTTGCCCCAGATAGAGGAGAAAGTCCTTAGCTTCTGGAAAAGCAAGGACATCTTTAAAAAATCGCTAGAAAAAAACAATAAGGGCAAAGACTTTATTTTCTACGAAGGCCCCCCGGGTGCAAACGGAATGCCGGGAATGCACCATATGCTTTCCAGATTTTATAAAGACCTAATTCCTCGTTACAAAACCATGCGAGGCTTTAATGTTCCCCGCCAAGCCGGCTGGGACACTCACGGACTACCCGTAGAGATTGCGGTAGAAAAAGAGCTTGGAATAAAAAACAAAGACGAAATTGAAGAATACGGAATTGCCAAGTTCAATGCCAAGGCAAAAGAACTGGTGTTCCGCTACAAAGACAACTGGAATGACTTTACTCAGCGAATAGGCTACTGGCTGGATATAGAAAATCCGTATATGACCTGCGATAGCGACTATATGGAAAGCCTTTGGTGGATTTTTGCCAGAGCCAATAAAAAGGGATATCTCAAACAACTCCAACGCACCGTTCCTTGGTGCCCTAGATGCCAAACTCCGCTTAGCTCTCACGAGCTTGGCCAGCCCGGCGTCTATCAAAATGTAAAAGACCCAAGCCTTTACGTAAAACTCCGCCTTGCGCCTACTTCGTCTACTTCGCTTATTACGCCTAACACATTTCTTTTGATTTGGACCACAACTCCTTGGACTCTTCCGGGCAATTTGGCGGTGGCGATAAACAAAAACCTAGAATACAAGAAATTTAAAGTTACCAAACTAGACACAGGCCTTGAGGAGCTTCTTATTAGTTACAACCAGCCTCCGGAAAAAGAAGGGTACAAGATAGAAAAATTAGAAAGTATAAAAGGTGGAGATTTAATCGGTTTGGAGTACGAGCCCCTCTTTCAGCTTCCTAAAGATCAACTTGCCGCACTTAAAGGCCAAGATTTGTACAAAGTGCGCCACGGTGATTTTGTTTCTACAGAAGATGGAACCGGCCTGGTCCACATTGCTCCATCTTTTGGAGAAGATGACTATAGCCTAATGGGTATAAACGAAGGCCTGCCAATTACCATCACCGATGACGGCAAAATGGGCAAAGGTTTTCCCGGAGAGGGCCTGGATGTAAAGGAGGCAGACAACGAAGTAGTGAAAGACTTAGATGCAAAAGGAAATCTTTATCTCTTCAAAAAGGAAAAGCACGAATATCCTCACTGTTGGCGCTGCAGGAAACCTTTAATTTATATGGTGCGACTTTCCTGGTTTTTCACCATGAGCCAGCTTAAAGACAAGTTAATAAAAGGAAACCAAAAAATAAATTGGTATCCGGATCACGTAAAAGACGGGCGATTCGGCAGCTGGCTTGAGGAAATAAAAGACTGGTCCGTAAGCCGAAACCGATATTGGGGAACTCCGCTGCCAATTTGGGTTTCAGAGGACGGCAAAGAAAAGATTGTTGCCGGCTCACTAAAAGATTTAGCTAAATATGCACTTTCAAAAAACAGCTACTACCTAATGCGTCATACGCAAGCAAGGGCAAATGTAGAAAACGTTATTGCTTCCGGACCCGAAACTAGCCCGGAAACAACTTCAGAACTCACAGAAAAGGGAAGAGCAGATGCCGAAAAACTAGCCAAAAAGCTTAAAAAGGAAAAAATTGATTTAATTTTTGCTTCGCCATATAAACGCACCCAAGACACGGCAAAAATCATCGCCAAAGAGCTTGGAATAGAAATTATTACCGACAATCGCCTTGAGGAGCTTAAAACAGGAGTCTTTAGCTGGCGCCCAATTTCAGAGTTTCACGCTTATTTCAAAAGCAGAAAGGAACGTTTTAGCAAAGCCCCCGAGGGCGGAGAAAACTGGAACGAACTAAGAAGGCGCTTAATCAATTTCTACAAAGAAATTGATAAAAAGCATCAAGGCAAAAACATTCTTATCGTTTCTCACGGTGACTGCCTTTGGATGCTTGAGGGTGCGATGCGGGGCTTAAGCGACGATGAGCTGTTAGAAAAGAAGTATTATCCGGATCATGAAAAATGGCATGAAATTAGCTCTAGCAATCTTCCTTTCAACGAAGATGGAATTGTTGACCTGCACCGTCCTTATATAGACGAAATTAAACTCAAAACAAAAAGCGGCAAAATCGCAAAACGCGTAGAAGACGTTGCCGATGTTTGGTTTGATGCCGGTTCCATGCCTTACGCCAGCCATCATTTCCCCTTTAAAAAAGGAAAGACCCTTCGACAAGCTCAAGGAAAGACAACATTTAGAAATCTTCCTTTCCCTGCAGATTATATTGCCGAAGGCTTAGATCAAACGCGCGGCTGGTTCTACACTCTGCACGCAATTGCAATTATGCTTGGCAAAGACAGAGCCTTCAAAAATGTAATTTGCCATGGGCTTATCAACGATAAACATGGCAAAAAAATGAGCAAATCCCTGGGTAACACTGTGCTTCCGGAAGAAATTATTGAAAAATACGGAGTTGATGCCCTGCGCTGGTACTTCTTCACCCTAAACGATGTTGGCGAAAACAAAAACTTTAATGAAGACGATTTGGCCAAAACACTTAGGAAAATAGTGCTAATTATTTATAACTCATACTCCTTCCTTGAAACTTACGGATCTGACAATAAAGACATAAGCAAAGCCAGCCATGTTCTAGATAAGTGGATTTTGGCAGAACTTAACCAGCTTCTCGTTTCGGTAAGCGAAAAGTTAGATAACTATCAAATCCAAAATGCCGGCAGAGAAATAGAAAAGTTTATTGACAGCCTTTCTCGTTGGTATATTAGGCGAAGCCGAGATCGCTTCCAAAGCGCGGCAAAAAGTGAAAACAAAAACGAAAACGACCGCGACAATGCATCTGCGGTGCTTCGCCATTGCTTACTTGAACTAAGCAAAATCATGGCTCCATTCACTCCCTTTTTCTCTGAAAGTCTCTACAAGAGCCTTGAAACAGAAAAAGAAAGCGTGCATCTGGAAAACTGGCCAAAAGCAGAAAGTGCTTTAAAGGACAGTGCTTTAATCGCAAGTATGGAGCAGATTCGCGCTTTGGCGGCCGAAGCTCTTGCTCTACGCGCGGAAAACAAAATTAAGGTTCGCCAGCCCCTTCAGAGCTTGATAGTAAAAGATGATTCCCTAATCGGCCAAGACGAATTGTTAGAGATCCTAAAAGATGAAATCAACGTTAAAGAAATAAAGTTTGATGCAAAGTTAACTTCTGAAAAAGGAATTAAGCTGGATACGGAAATAAACCAAGCTCTCAAAGAAGAGGGGACAATTAGAGAACTTGCTCGTGCAATTCAGGGCCTGCGCCAAGACGCAAATTACAAAATGAGTGATAAAATTGCGCTCAACATTAAGGCAGAGGGCTTTGTTCTGGAGTTTGCGAAAAGGAAGGAAGAAGAACTAAAGCAAATGGTCAATGCAAAAAATATAGAGTTCAAAACAAGCGATAAGTACGATGCGGTAAAAAATACCAAAATTGCTGATATTGAAGTTACCCTCTCTGTGCGGAAAATTTAAGCAATGCAAGAAGCCAAAAAGCTAAAAGTATTGACCCAAAATATGCTTACCACGCGCCCGCTTAGCCTAAAGAAGCGTGTGAAACATTTCCTCAAAGATATTGAGATCCATGATTTTGATCTTATCTTTTTACAGGAAGCGATTTTTCTTTCTCATTTTGAAAAACTCAGAGAGAAATACCACCTTTCCTATGTTAAGGGCCGTTTCGGTTGGCCAAAAGGAGGGCTGATTGTCGCCAGCAAGGAAAAGCCAAAGAAAATTCAATTTCATAAATTTATTCACCAGGGAGTTTGGATAAGCTGGCAGCTTTTTGAGCGAGTGATTGAAAAAGGAGTTTTAGAGTTAAATTTTGAAAACTTTAACGTATTCAATACTCACTTGGTGTCTACCCACTGGAGTAAAAATCACAATAAAAAATGGTTTGTCCATTCAATCCAAACGGTTGACCTGCTTAATATCTTGGAAGAAAGAATTAATGGAAGAAGTCATATCCTTGCCGGCGATATTAACTGCAATCCGGATATTGTGCCAAACTCTTATCAACGTTTGCAAAAAGCCTTAGATGACAAAACCAATGATATCATCCGCAAAACCCACACTGAAGTAGATTTCATTCTTTCCAATTTAGAAAAAGAAGGCTCAAGCAAAATTTTAACTTGCGGAAGTTTTATTTCCGATCACCAGGGGATATACGCAACCCTGCAAGTCCTAGAAGAAACGTTTTAATTCGGAAGATACTTAGCGTAATATTCAATGTTAGCCCCCTCCTTTAAAACATCGTTTGCGAGCTTGTTAAAGTAAAAGAAAATCACTGCAATAAAAACCACAGACAGCAGTGCCAGTATTGCCAAGCCGTTTGCTCCTCGCGAATAACTCATCTTTTAAATCAATCCAATCCTATCCTTAACCTCCAAGAGTGTTGCATCAGCAATTTTAGCCGCCTTCATACTTCCTTTTGTAAAAATCTTTTCCGCCTTTGCATCGGAAAGCTTTGTTTTCCTTTCTCTATAAGCGGCAAAATAATCAGCCACAGTTTTTGCAGCATAAGATTTAAATTCACCATAGTTTTTGCCCGCAAACTCTTGCTCTAGCACGGCAATTTCTTTTGAAGAAAGTGCGCTGGCGAGTCTAAGTAAATTAGAAATACCCGGTTTATGCACGGCATCATATTTAATTTCGGATCCGGAATCTGTAACCGCACTGGAAAGCTTCTTTGCAATCTCTTCCGGACCGTCGTCAATAAAGAGGCAGCCATTCGGCTTAGACTTACTCATCTTTTTACTTGGATCATTCAGGCTAATCACCCTTGGAATGTCTGTGTGCTTGGACTGTGGCTCAGGGAAAACTTCCCCATATCTGGAATTGAATTTTCTGGCAATTACTCTTGATAATTCTATGTGCTGGTCTTGATCCTCACCCGTAGGTACAAAAGCGGGTTTATAAATCAAAATATCTGCCGCTTGAAGCACCGGATAAGTAAAAAGCGCGGCATTTGCTTCTCCATCCTCACTTTTATCTTTAAACTGCGTCATTCTGGAAAGCTCGCCCATTGGCGTTACGGAATTAAAAATCCAGGAAAGCTCGGTGTGCGCCGGAATTTGGCTTTGCACAAAAAGAGTGGATTTTTTTGGATCCAGTCCTGCCGCCAAATAACTTTTCATTAAGTCCAAAATATCTTTTCTTTTCTGCTCACTCTCATATGGTGGCTCTGAAATGGAGTGGTAGTCGGCAATAAAAAAGAAGCAATCGTATTCACCGCTGTTTTGAAGCTCAACAAAATTTTTCAATGCACCCAGGTAATTTCCAACGTGCAAACGCCCGCTTGGCTGCAGCCCGGATAGTATTCTTTCTTTCATGTATATTATCTTAGCAATTGAAATGAATAAATTGAAGCTATCTAACATTGCCATTGGTAATCATGTGGCAATTAGCGCGTTATAATATAGTAATACAATTAAAACTAATTGAGTATTGCAAAACAAAATATATGCCAGCAAAAAAGAAAAACAACAATAAAAAAATTGCCGCAGGGCTTGGGATTGGTGTTGCCTTAGCCGCCGCCGCTGCAGCAGTTTATGCTTTCAGCGGAGAAAATGGTAAGAAGCGAAGAGCAAAAGTCTCCAAGTGGGCACGCAATATGAAAGATGAGGCGATTAAAGAAATGAGGGCTGCTAAGGTAACGAGCAAAAAGGCCTATCACAAACTAATTGATGAGCTGGGAGAAAAATATTCTAAACTCAAAGACGTCAATGCAAGAGACGTTGCGCATTTAGCTAACGAACTAAAATCACATTGGGACAAAATCAACAGCGCAAGCAAAAAAGTCAAAAAAACTCCAAAGACCGCGAAGCGAAAAACTACTGCAAAGAAAAAGAAATAGGCAACTGAGCTCACTCTAACCATTGGGCCGTTCTGCCTTTCCAAAAGAATTATATTACTTGGTTTCGGAAATCTAACGCAACACTTCCTTGTTTACTGCCCTATTTACCCTCTCTTGTCATTCTGCCTGCCCGCCTCTGGAGGGAGGCTTTGCCGAAGAATCTCTGGTTTTACCCGCCCAGATCCTTCGCGTTGCTCAGGATGACAAAGGATAAGTGTTCAATGCTGATGTTGCGCTAGATTTTCGAATGAGGATATAAATTATATAATTATTTTTATTCAGCAAGTTTTAGGTTATTTCCAATTCTAAATTCTAAATTCTAAATTCTAAAAAATAACCTGACGGCTGCTTGAGCTAGCCGTCGAGTTATTTTTAAAGTTATCCACTAGTTAAAGATATTGTTAATAGAAAACTTTTACTTCAAAATTAAAGCAACAACAAGTGAGTATAAAAAAGGTCGTTAATAATTTTTTGTGTCTATTATTTTTCATAACTAAAAGATACAATCTCAAACTCAAAATATGCCAAAGAAACGAAAGGCTGCAAAAAGAAAGCCTGCCAAGAGAAAGCCAGCTAAGCGCAAAGCTGTAAAGCGCAAGCCGGTAAAAAGAAAGGCGACCAAACGGAAAGCTACTAAAAGAAAAACTGCCAAGCGTAAACGAAGGTAGTAACAAAAAAGACCCTAGCAAGGGTCTTTTTTGTTTAGATACTTCACTAAATGAGCTTATGCTCCTGCTGAAACTTCAGTTTCAACTTCTCCATCTACAGAAGTGCCTACTTCTACTTCCTCCATCGCAGAGTCGGTTTCTTCCGTAGTAGCGTCCTCATCAGTCATGGCAGTTTCATCGCCTTCATTCTCAACAACTTCAGTGCCATCAGTGTTTTCCACCATTGCACTGTCGCTGGAAAGTAGCCAAGTAGCTGCTCCAACCAAAATGATCAGAACGACTATAAGAATTATAATATTTTTCATAAAAACTATATTATCAAATAATGAGCAAATGGCAAGTTTACTATCTTAAAACGCGCTTCTCCTGCAAGTACCAAAACTCTGCATCTTCTAAGCGCTTGGAGCTGAATTTAAGAGTACTTTCACTAAAGCCCTTTACGGCAGTAGAGAGAGCATAAAAATATGGAGGCGAAAATAGAAAGTCTGCGGGCCTGTCGTTTAAAATTTCTCTTTGCACAACTAAAAGCGCATCCAGCTGCTTCTTCTTGTCTAAGTTTGATCTGCTAGTTTCCAAATTGTTGTCCACCACGCTATTTTCGTAAAGAGAAAGGTTAAGCCCGGGATAGAACCTTTGGCTTGAGTGCCAGAATGAAAAAATATCAGAGTTCCCGCGCAAAATATTTCCAAAAAGAATCATCTCGTAATCCCTCGTTTTAATTATCTCATTACTGATATCATTCGCCGGCAAAATTATGAGCTGAAGCTCTACTCCAATATCAAGCCATTGCTGCGCAAGCAGCTTTGCACTCTCTACCAGAAAATCAATTTGCGGAACAATTAGATTAAAGTCTAATAAATTTCCATCCTTTTCCCTTACACCATCAGCATTTAGCTTCCAGCCGCCTTCTTCCAAAAGGGCAATCGCCCCGGATCTATTCAATCTTTCATTTTTATAAAGCTCTCCGGCATATCCTTCAATGTAAGGAAGAATCGGGCCATTTATTTCAGATGCATAACCGCCAAAAACACCTTCATTTATTGCATTTTTATTTGTGGCAAGAACCAAGGCCTCACGAATTTTTTTATCCTTCAATAGATCATTCGCGGCTAAATTAAAAAATACACCGTAATATCTTGGCACATTCAGCTCATAAAGCTCATGCTTCACTTTTATGTCAGAAGTAGACTCACTGTCAAAGCCGGCTAGTCCGGTTATGAGTTTGCGGTTAAAAGAGGCAACCGCATCTTTAAATCTTCTAAAAAATTTAAAATGAAATTCCTTAATGAAAGGCTCTGGACCAAAATAGACATCATTTCTTACCAGAATATATTCACTTATAAACCCGTCTCTATCTTGGCGAATCCCTTTAAATTTGTAAGGGCCGCTTGTAACCGGCTCTAAGTTAAATCGGCTAAGACGAAAATTAGAGGCCGTTACTTTCGAAAATATATGTTCAGGTATAGGCATAAAAGATTCCAGTGTATCTTGGAAATAGCTATAGGGAGAAGATAAAACAAAGACAATTTTCCCATCGCCAAGATCTTCCACGTTAACCCCCTTCCAGCTTGAAGCTAAGGGCGAAGCAATTTCCCGGTTTTGAATCAAGTTAACCGTAAAAATTATATCTTCACTGCTGATAGGCTCGCCATCGCTCCAAAATAAGCCGTCTTTAAGGGTAACGGTCCAGCGAGTACCGGTTTCATTCATCTCATGGCTTTGCGCTAAATCCAAAACACTGGCAAACGTTAGCTCAATTATGTCCCTATCCACTTCGTTGAAAGTGCTCACTACGGGGTTAATAGCGCTTGGCTGGCCCACAATGCCTTCACTAAATATTCCGCCATGATCAGGCCTTATCTCAGTCTGGAAAAAGTAAACATACAAGGCCAAAACGATTGCAGCAACAAAAAATATGCTTGCACAAACATAAAACAAGATTTTCTCTCTTTTTGAAAATGAATCTATGGCTGCAAGTAAACGAGCAATCATTTAGAAAAACATTTAACCTTTGACATTTAACCTTTGACCGTCCCCCCAGCCTGATAGTTGCAGGTTAGAGTGCGGAAAGTAGCTCCCCCTTCTTCTTTTCCTATTCGTAGATTAGTAATGAATTCGTAATTCGTAGTTTAAACGAAGAGGTTGGCAACCGCCAAAGCGCCAAAAAGCACCGCCAAAACGATAGTTGTCCGGAAAAGAGTCTTTTCAAAGCCCCTTCTTCTTTGCGGGGCCCCGCCGCCATCTCCTCCGCCACCGCCAAAAATCCCGCTTGCATCACTGCTTCGCTCTTGAAGCAAGATAATCGCTACCAAAACAATAGAAACAATTATTTGAAGTATTGAAATAATATTCATCCCGTACGAAGCAGGACGCACTAGTGCGTCCGTTGCTTGCCAATTAAATAACGACTTTTTGCTGATAAATATGATTTTAGGATAAACATGGTTTTAGTCACTAGATTGCTTCG
>JAUYME010000065.1 GCA_030699515.1 bacterium | reverse complement strand
GTGCTGACTAAAAATGACCCAGGTGACGTTTTGAAGCTGATTAAGCTTTCCCGAGCAGTGTACAAAAAAATGATTCAGAACTTAATTTGGGCTTTGGGCTACAACGTAGTGGCAATTCCGGCGGCAGCGGGAGCATTTGCTGCCTGGGGATTTTTCCTAAGGCCGGAGGTGGGCGCATTAGTAATGAGCCTTTCTACTGTAATTGTGGTGATAAATGCGCTGGCGCTGAAGAAAATTAGGTTATAAAGAGAGGCAATAGGCACTAGGCACTAGGAAAAAGAGAAAACAAAAAAAATCCATGCACTTCTGTTACAATTAAAGTAATATGAGCATGGAAGTAATAATTTTTTGGGTTTTGCTTATAGACAGCGTTGGGGCAAACCTAATGGTTTTCTTTGGTGGCGGAGCTTGGTATGTGCGTCACTTCCCTTCTGTCTCTAAGTACTTTCCACCTTCAAAAGGCTGGGTAGTGTATTATCTATTCTTAGTGCTTTTGATGGGTTGGATGATGACTCGATTAGGAATTAGCCTGATTTAACAATTAAAAACACAAAATCCCGTTGCTTTGACTGTCAAAGCAACGGGATTTTGATTTGCGGACTATTTCTTAACCTGCTTCCAAAGCCACGCGATTAGCAGAATACCTACTATTAACCAAACGATGGATGATATTGTGCCCATCCAACCACTCATTATGTTGTATCCCATTTTTAAATGAATTAGATCTTAAGACCTTTCTTTAATTATACATAAGAATAGGGTGTAGGTTATAGGTTATAGGGGATAGGATAATTTCCAAGTTACTCCAATTGACCCAATTTCCAAAAACGCAAAAGGAGGGTGTAGGGTATAGAAAAGACGAAGGCAAAATTCGCTTATAATATTGTTAATGCGAAAACTTTTGATTGCGACGAGAAATAAGGGAAAGATTCCAGAGATTAAGGCAAAGCTTGATGGGTTGGACTTTGAATTTGTAAGCTTGGAAGATGTGGAAGCAATTCCAGATGATTTTGATGTAGAGGAAACGGGAAAAACTTTTGAAGAAAATGCGATTTTGAAGGCAAGAGCTTATGGAGATATGAGCGGACTTTTAACACTGGCGGAAGACAGTGGTCTTTGTATTGATGCTTTGGATGGCCGGCCGGGGGTTCACACTGCAAGATATGGCAGTAAAAACAATGTTGAGAAGAATAAGCAGCTTTTAGAAGAGCTTAAAAGTATCCCAGAGGAAGAGCGTGGGGCAAGCTATGTAAGTGCCGGGGCGATTTATGACCCGGGCAGTGGCAGGTTGGAGACGTTTGAGGGAATTTATAGAGGCAGGATTGCCAATGAGCCTATGGGCGATAACGGTTTTGGCCAAGACCCGATCTTTTTTAACGCTGAAAAGAATAGAACAAATGCCCAGATGAGCCTTGAAGAAAAAAATGCCGTAAGTCACCGGGGCAAAATGCTTGATAGAGCTAGAGAAATTCTGCTTCGCGGTTTTTCCTAGGGCGTGCTAAAATGGCAGTACTAATTATAATTAGCCTTTTAAAATATGGACGATCAGAAAATGGATGGTGCTTGCACCTGCGAAGGCGGTGTATGCGCAGGAAACTGTGGGCCAAAGGCTGCTGATGACTGCAGCTGTGGTACTTGCGAGAGTTGTACAGCGAAGAAAACTGACCCTTCGGCCAGCTCAGGGCAAGGAGGCGGAACAGATTCAGGGCAAGGAGGAGGAATGTAGAAGGAGAGGTTATAGGGTATAGGTTGTAGGGTGTAGGATAATTTCCAAGTTACACCAATTGCTCCAATTTCCAAACGGCTCTGATTAATATCGGGGCCGTTTTGTTTTGGGGAAAAGACCATGGGCCTAAGGTGCTATCCTACTGCTATGCATTCGCTACACGTTTATCAGGCACGAAAATTCCACAAATTCTTCCATACGGATATGTGGCGTTTTGATTTATCCATTTGGATGCACGTTATTGCCCGTAGCTCCATTAGTATTTTCATTCCCATTTTTCTTTTGGATATTGGCTATTCGCTTTCGGCAGTATTGGCTTTTTATCTTGCGCACGTGATTGTTGATATACCTTTAAACTTTTTGCTAGCAAGGCTGATTCAAAAAATCGGGGCCATAAAAGTTTATTTGATTGGAACGGCAGCAATTATTGCCTTCTTTGCGTTATTTGCCCAGCTGGAAATGAGTCAATGGTATCTATTTGGGAGCTTGGTTTTGTTAATTTCAATTTATGATGCCTGTTATTGGGTAAGCCATCTATATTTATTTGAAAAGGTAAGCCATAAAACAAAAAATATCAGTGACAATACCGGAATTTTGTACACAATAAAATACTTTGCTGCCATGCTGGGACCGGCAATTGGAGCTATTGTTCTGATAGCCGGAAGCTCAAAGCATTTGATGGCTCTTAGTATTTTTATCTTCATTCTTTCTGCCATTCCCTTATTTCGGATGAAAATAGATCACGAAAAACCTTCAAAAAATGAAGTGCTTCTTTCACCAAAACGATTTTTTAAGGAATCTTTTGAAAGAAGAAATTTTCTTTCTATGGCTTTATGGGGTTTCCATAAAGCCAGCGAGGCTGTAATTTGGCCCGTGTTTATTTACATTACATTTTTGTCTCTTGAGGCTGTGGCAATTGTTCCAATTATCATTTCGGTAACGTCTATGATTTTTTCCTATGTGGCAGGTAAATTTGCCCATAGAAACAGGGAAAGAATCATTGCAATATGCGCCATTATTATTGCAGCTATTTGGATTTTGCGCTTGCTTGGCTACTCTTTCAATTTCTACTTTGCAAGCGTTTTCTTAGTCGGATTCTTTGCCCTGTTTTTAAGCGTTTCTTTGTACAGCAATATCTTTGAACGAGGTTCTAAGGTTGGCATGCTTTCCACTTCCACATATTTAAACGCGGTGTCTATGTTTGGCCAGCTTTTCATTTTCCTTATACTTTACTTTGCGGTTGCGGTCTTTAAAGTAGACTTTCTATTAACGGCCATAGGGTTAATGGTACTTGGCCTTGCTAACACCCTGTATTCACTATCTAAGCCCAAGAAAAGCTAGAAAATCCTTGCTTTCTTGTTTGCTTAGAGCAGTAAGTTTACCCGGGGCTAGACTGCCAAGAATCAAATTGGCAATCCTGACCCTTTTAAGACTTTTTACTTCCAGCCTAAGCGCGGCAAGCATTCGCCTTATTTGATGCCTTTTACCCTCCTGAATGGTGATGGAAAATGAGTTTGTCGCAAGCCTTTTGGTTTTTGCCGGCTTGGTCTTTAATCCATCTTCCAAAGTTAGACCGTCTTCAAGACTTTTTAACTCTGTATCGCTGATTCGCTTGTTTACGGAAACAACATATTCTTTTTCCTGCTTTGAATCCGGGGAAAGAAGCTTTTTAGTAACCCGCCCATCGTTTGTTAAAAGGATTAAGCCGGTTGATTCTTTATCCAATCTGCCAATTGGCACCACTCCTTTATCCAGCTTTAGAATATCTTGTATGCTCTGCTCCCCTTTTTGAGCGTTGACGGTGACTATTCCTTTCGGTTTGTTGAAGAGAAGGTATTGCCTATTTCTTTCCATTTGCACTCTTGCCTTGCGCTGAAGCGTAACCTCGTCTGTATCTTTCACTTTTTGGCCAAGCAGCGCTTTTTCTCCGTTTACAAAAACTTTGCCGGCTTGAATAAGCTTGTCTACTTCTCTGCGAGAAGCCATGCCTTTATCCGCCAAGTATTTATTTATGCGTATTTCTTCCATCTATTTGCTGAATAGTGATTTAAGCCAAGCAAAGAAGCGCGCAATTGCATTCTTTGGCTTTGTTTCTTGCGCCTCATGTATTTTGAGAGCGGGATCGGAACTTTCTTCCATAGATTCGCTATTCTGCTCATCCTCTAACTCTGCACTATCAGCTCCATTTTCTTGAGCTTCTTGCTGTAGTGAAACGTTGAACTCTAGCAAATATTCCGTTAAGCGGCCGCCTCCCCAAGGGAAAAGCTTTTCGGCATCCGCTCTGCTTGCGGGTGCAGAGCTGTTTAGCAGGAAGATTTTTGAGACAAAATTATTTTCTAAACTGATTTCTTGACTGGGAACTAGAGCGTATTCCTTTCCTTCAATTTTAAAATTGGTTTTCACGCTGCAGGAGTAGCCAATGCAGTCCAGCTCTTTGCCGGGGCCAACTAAAATCTCTCGCCCTAAAAAGCTAAGGTTATGATAGTCGCCCTTAAAAATTATCTGTTTTAATTTGGCATTTTTATCAAAAATGCCAAGAAAGCTGTCGTCGCATAAATGCTTGGGCGGACCGGTAATAATGATATCGGAATCTGCCAAGCTTAATTTGGTATAGAAGTCTTTTTTAATCAAAAGCTCTTCATAATTCCAAGCTATTTTTTCGTTAGCCAAACCGTTAAATTCGTCTAGATTATCCGCGCTATAGTCTGCCGCAATTTTTAAATAATTATCAATAGCTAGGGTTTGACCGCTACTGATTTGCTCGGCGGGGAAACTATAAACCCACTTGAGTATTAACTTTAGGCCGCCATCCGCCATGATGGAAAAATCATCAATTGTGGCTACTCTGGGCCGGATTTCTTCACAGCTTAAAGCACTCGCAGATGGGCCAAAGCTCACGAGAAAGGTAAAAATTAAGGTTATGCTTAGTGCATGTTTCATAGATCTCATTTAGGCTCATCATAGCGTTGAGGTACTTAAAAAGCCAGCTATTTTGCGCTATTATGCTTGTACAATTTATAATCCTTATTAAAAGAATATGCAGCAAGAAAATTTAAGCAAAAAACAGCAAAAGCGCTTGGCGCGTTTGGAAAAAAGAGAAAATCAAAGAGAGAGTGATTTAAGCGTTCGAAAGAGTAAAAGTGCGCTTACTTGGCTGATTACAATTATTGTAATTATTGGAATTGTTTGGGGCTTGGTTCTTCTAGTAAGAAACGGATCTGACGGTAGTGGGGTGATGGCAACTTCGGAGGAAATTACGACAGATGATTGGACTATTGGACCAAGTAATGCGCCAATTCAGTTAATTGAATACAGCGACTTTCAATGTCCGGCCTGCGCCTCATACGAGCCTATTCTGCAGCAAATTTTTGATGAATATGAGGGGCAAATCCAGTTTGCCTACAGACACTTCCCTCTTCGTTCAATTCACTCTCACGCCCAGCTTACAGGGCAGGCAGCGGAAGCGGCGGGGCTACAAGGAATGTTTTGGGAAATGCACGAGCGCATATTTGAGACTCAGCCCATTTGGTCTGTGCGCCCAAAAATTGAGGACTTCTTATCTGATTTAGCCGAAGAAATTGGCCTAGATGTGGAGCAGTTTGAAGCGGATTTGAAATCTGCCGGTGTTGAGGCGGCAGTAAACTCTGATTATCTAAGCGCTTCAAACTTAGGGCTCAATGCTACTCCTAGCTTCATTCTGAACGGGAACAGGATTCAAAATCCTTCCGGAGTAGAACAGTTTAAACAGCTTCTTGATGCAGTATTGGCACAGGCAGAACTTGAAAATGAAACAGTAGCTACCAGCACTCTTGAACAGAGTACAGCAGGGCAGGTAGCTGAATAGTATGCAGGAAGATAAATTTTCTACTCTTAAGAAATTACTTATTGCCTTTATTGTGATTGCAACTATTGGCTTTATTGATGCCAGCTACTTAACGATTGTTCACTTTCTTGGCCAAGCACCAGAGTGTTCTATTCTTGAGGGCTGCGACGTGGTGACAAGCAGTAAATATTCAACAATTGGCCCAATCCCTGTTGCCTTGCTTGGCGCGCTGTATTACCTGACAGTGGCAATTGCCAGTATATTTGCGCTGGATAGAAGATCTGTTGCCGCGACTAGATTGGTTTCCAATCTAACTTGGTTAGGACTTTTGGCAAGTATTTATTTTGTTTACCTTCAACTCTTTGTTCTAAAGTCTATCTGCATTTACTGCATGGGCTCTGCTCTGGGATCTACAGTACTGTTTATTCTGGGAATGATATTGCTGAAGAGGACAAAGGTTATAGGTTATAGGTTATAGGTTATAGGTTATAGGTTATAGGTTATAGGTTATAGGTTATAGGTTATAGGTTATAGGTTATAGGTTATAGGTTATAGGTTATAGGAAGGAAACAAAAAATCCGCCTAAGGCGGATTTTTTGTTTTTATCGCTTAGCGATACTCATTAAACACTTGGCTCCTAGCTCTGCACAGTTGGGCCTTGGCCTTGCGTAATTATCGTTGTATCTTTATCCCTTCCTCTTAAAAGAATTAGGATTAGGAGAATAATGATAATTAGAAATAGTAACCATGGACTAAACAGCCAGCCAAAGAGAATGGCAAATGCACTGCCTAGTGTCATTGTTGCTGTTTCTTCCAGTATCAGCTCTGTGTCGGTTCCTTGGACAATGCCGCTTGGAAGCTGAATGAAGGCAAGCTCTGCGGTGATATCGCTATCATTGCTTGTGCTTGCAAGCGCCCTCAGGTAATAGGTTCTATTAATTTCCAACTGGCCAAGGTTTACTTGGTGGAGGGTTGTTTGGCTAAAGCCGTTTACCCTATTTTCGTAGTTGTTAGCGTTTCTGTCGTCTGCGTGAGAAGTAAGGCTGTAGGCCACAGATCCGCTTGCCGGAATGTTTGTCTCAAAGCTGACAATGGCATTGTTTTGGGCGTCATTATCAACTCGCAAAGAAAGAATTTCTAGCTTTGCTACTGGTACAGGTCTAGGTGTGACCACTACTGGTGGCTGAACCACAACCGGACGGTTAACAAAGATTGAGAAGCTTTGAGTTGCAGTGGCTCTGCCGTCGCTTGCTACTACAGAAACAAAATGGCTTTGGTTTCCTTGAGCAAAGCTTGGAAGCCACTGAATTAGCCCTGTGCTTGGATTGATCGTTAGCCCGGCAGGGCCGGAGCTAAGTGAGTAAAAGATTGAATCTCCATCCGGATCAAAGGCGTTTACATCGTAGATGTAGGTAACACCTGTATTTGCAGTAGTTGGGGCAACAGAAGTGATCACAGGAGCTCTGTTGCTTGGGCTAGGAATAAAGATATCTTCTTTTTCAACCCTAACGTCTCGGCACTGATCGCTGTCGCGGTTGCCGTTGGCATCGCGCACGGTAACTTCCGCTTCAAAGCGGCCTTCACGGTCGTAGCGAACAGAGAATCTGTCATCATCCTCTCCGTCAACATCACGATGGTCTCCTTCCCACTCAATGTCGTAAGGAGCGCGTCCACCGCTAATTTCTACTTCGTAGGTAACCCTGTCTCCTGCATCAATACGAGTTTCGGAAACTTCACAGCTTACACGAAGCGTGTTTACAGGTGGAGGCACAGGATCTGGGTCCGGGTCTGGACTTCCACATCCAAAAAAGCATCCGCCTGTGCTACCACCACCATTACTCCCACTGGAGCTTGGGTTAATCTCTGAGTTTAGGGTTGGGTCGTAGGTGCTTGCGTTATTAGCATTAAAATCTGTGTGACAGCCTGGGTCGTCTGCGTCTATTAGGTCATCTTGCAGAGGATCATTGTTGATGCCGTCGCTGCACTGGGTGAAGCCTGCATTGGCAGTATTTACCAGTGATAGCGGGCTGAAAGCGATCACAAGAGCTAGCGCAAAAATAGCGACTGCAATAGCTTTTTGATTTCTATTAATATTAGTTTTCATAATTTTTTAATAAAAAGACACTTTTCCGGAAGAAATTTTTCTAATTTCTCTTTTCCCCCAGAAAAGCGCCTTTTCAATGAATATATTGAATTGGTCCAATGTTAGCATTGTTTGACATATCTGTCAAGTCCTTTTATTGCTCATAACTTAAACGGCTCACACGTACGTGTGAGCCGTTTAAGTTGATAGGTCGAATAGGTCGGATAGGGCTTATAAGTCGTATAGGACAGATCGGCCTAATATTAGCTCCTGATCTCTACAGGTCCTGAGCCTCCCCCGCCGCTAATGTATGTTCTGTTACGTCTGCTCATTAACAAGCTTACCAGCAGAGCGATAATGACAATCAGTAAGAACCAAGGGTTAAGTAGCAGTGCGCCAATTACAGAAAGTGCCGCTGCAAGGCCTGCGCCCGCATCACCTCTTCCTCCATCATCCATACGCACGATATTGCCGCTTGCATTTAAGCTGTAAGCAACTCCGAATTCATCGTAGAAAATTCCTCCCTGGCATGCACAGCCAAAAGTGTTTGCTCCGGCAACTTGTCCGGTTGGAAGAATTACGAAAGCAAGCTCGCTGGTTAGGTCGGTATCGTTGCTTGTCCATGCATAAGCTCTTAGGTAGTAAGTTCTACCAACTTCCAGCTGGCCAAGGTTGACTTGGTGGAAGGTAGCGCTGGTTGGCCCTTCTTCACGGAATTCGTAGTTGTTGGCGTTTCTGTCCTCAAAGTGAGAAGTGAGGCTGTAGTAAACTCTGGAGCTTGCTACAAGGTTGGTTCGGTAGCTAACAATTACGTTGTTAAACTGGTCGCTATCAACGCTTAGGTCAAAGATTTCCAGGTCTTGAATAACTACAGGAGGCTGAATAACTGGAGGTGGAATAACTACGGTAGTTTGAACGAAGATAGAAAAGCTTTGCGTCGCAAACTCCCCTTGCCTATCTGTTGCTCTAATTTGAACAAAATGGCTTTGGTTTGCCTGTGCAGAGCTTGGAATCCATTGGACCAGACCGGTTGTTGGGTTAATGGTCATTCCACTTGGTCCGGTCATCATACTGTAAACAATGCTGGTTCCGTCCGGATCAATTGCGTTTGAGTCGTAAATGTAGGTTACGCCTACTCTGGCAGTTGTTGGGGCAACGGTTGTAAAGAATGGAGGGCTGGTTCTGTCAAAGAATCCGCCATCATCCACAATCACGTCTCGGCACTGATCGCTGTCGCGGTTGCCGTTGGCATCGCGCACGGTAACTTCTGCCTCAAAGCGGCCTTCACGGTCGTAGCGAACAGAGAATCTGTCATCATCCTCTCCGTCAACATCACGATGGTCTCCTTCCCACTCAATGTCGTAAGGAGCGCGTCCACCGTCAATATCCACTTCGTAGGTTACTCTGTCCCCTTCTTCAATTCTGGTGTCGGAAACTTCACAGCTTACACGAAGGTTGCCTGCCCCTCCGCCATTACTATCATTGACGTTGATGTTTACATTTCCAGAGCAGTTGTTCTGGTTAGCGAATGCTGTGTAACTAAAATTATAAGAGCCGGAATCGTTGCTGTCGGTACTCCAAGTGAACTCTCCGGTACTTGAATTAAAGTTTGATCCGGCTGGTCGGTTTCCGGTGTTGAAGGTGGCATTACTTGCGTTAGTGCCGGAAACAAAGTTGTGAAGATCAAAGCTGGCAAAGTCGTTTTCGTTGACAGAAATATTAACGATAGAACAGCTTAAAGCTCCTCCCCCGCCGCCCTGATTTACATGAATGGTGATTGGGGCTGAACAGTTCTTCTGACCATCGCTGGCAGTGTATTGCATATTGTAGGTGCCAATATCAGAGTTGGAAGTTGACCAGCTGAAAGAACCGCCTGAGGAGAAATTTGAACCGGTTGGTCGGTTTTGCAGATTAAAGCTTAAATTGTCTCCATCCGGATCGCTTGTGAAAGAGTCTAGGTGAAAGTTTAGGTTGTTGCCTGCGGTGATACTAAAAGTTTTGCTAGAACAAATAGGAGCTCTATTGCTTGGTGGTGGTGGGAAACAGCCGGAGCTGCCGCAACCACCTGTGCCTCCACCAGAGCTTGGGTTAATCTCTGAGTTTAAGCTTGGATCGTAGCTGTTTGAGTTATTAGCATTAAAATCTGTGTGACAGCCCGGGTCAGCTGCATCTACTAGATCGTCTTGCAGAGGATCATTGTTGATGCCGTCTGAGCACTGAGTGAAGCCAAAGTTTTGGGCAACACCTATGTTTGTTGTGATAGATAAAGCAGCCACTAATCCCATGGCTATTAACGCAACAAAGATAACTCTGCGTAATGTGATTTTATTTGTCATATGTTGTTTTGCACTGATTAATTCGCTAGTGCTTGTGATAAAAAAATTAGCTTTCCCCACTAAGTTGTTGAAAGCCAAATATGTAAGTTCTGACAGATTTGTCAGTGTCTACATTTAAACCTAGCGGAGATTGCATAATCTTGTCAAGCTTTTTGGGTCCTCATAAGTCCTAAAAGGGCTTATTACTTAATTGTTGTGACGTTAACAATATCAAAATCTTTCATCTTGTAACAGAAGATAGGTTATAGGTGGTAGGTTATAGGTTATAGAAAACAAAAGGGAGAGGAAGTAGGATGGAGGATAATTTCCAAGTTACACCAATTGCTCCAATTTCCAAAAAAAATACCTAAGGCAGAAAAGAAGAAAGAGGGAAATGAAAAAGAGGATGGAGGAAGATAACTTACGAAAGTACGAAAATAGACGAAAGTACGAAATAGGGCAAGAAAGAAGGAGTTAGGAGTTAGGAGAAAGTTTTTAAAACGAAAATGGGGCGCGGCGTGTTGTGTGATTGGTGTATCACACACGCCGCGCCCCGAAGGGTCGCGTAGCACGAGTCGCTACTCGCGGTAGATCCAGGAGGTCCCGTTGGGCTGCTCCTCCATGTAGCCGGTGCCAGTGCCCAGCTTTTGGATCTTGCCCAGGGGCGGGTCGTCCTCCACGGCGGTGACCATGGAGGTGCCGTTAGGGCTGCCGTCGTCCACCCAGCGCACCCAGAAGGTGGTGCCGGTGCTGACGACGGGGTGGAAGCCGAGGTCCATGGAAACGTTCAGGGTTTGACCGTTTCCGAAGTAGACCTTGAAGCGCACCTCGCCCGAATTGATGAGGTAGTGGTCGCCCGCGCCGTTGGCGTCACGGTCAAACCACACGAACATCGCGATCAGTTCACTGTCTCGGATGACTCGCCCATCTTCCAGGACGGGATCAGAGCCTGCCGGCCAGCTCATCCGCAGCGGATCCATGTCCACTGATCCGTCGGGGTTCGTTGCCTTGTGGGCATCGAAGAGCCAAACGGGTCGGTCGCCGCTGTCGTTGGGATCGTCTGCTTCCACGCGCATGACCGGGCACTCACTGCCTTGATCGTTGTAGAAGTAGACGATCACCTTCTCAAACGGCGGCGGGTTCGGGGGGGGCGGAGTGGGCACGAGAGGCGGATGGCTGGGATCGCCATCATCTCCGTCATAGGTGGTGACGAAGAGAATGACTCCCACGACCGTCAGGGCCGCCAGGATGGGCCCGATTGGCGTACAGAACGCCAAGTAGCCCAGGACTTCTCCGATCCCGCCACCACATCCAGTGACCATGGGCATGGCCACGAAGACGAGGACACACATCCCGTAGATGTGGATGGCCCTCCGGCTGAGCAGCGGGGTGGTCTGGATCCACCGGTTCAGGCGCTTGAGGCGCCTGACGATGGGCTGGAGGGCCCAGCTGATGTCGCCCAGGAGGGCGACGATGTTGAGCACGATGATGTGTCGCATCTTCGTTGCTCCTTCCGGGACTGGCTATCGCCGCCCCTATGTAAAGATCGTTTCAACACGCGCGACGTATGTGCCGGCGCTGACAAATTCCACAAGTTCTGGGTGGCTTGCAGAATTTGTCAGTGTTAGCACTAATTACTTTGAACCTAGGCTTTAG
>JAUYME010000064.1 GCA_030699515.1 bacterium | reverse complement strand
TCACTAAGCGGAGTTGCAGCTTTTGTACCAGTTGCTGGTGCACAAACAGTTTCTGAGCTACAAGCTCAGATTATGCAGCTTACCGCTTTAATCGCTCAATTGCAGGGTGGTACCACAACCGCAGGTTGTGATGCTAGCCTTACAGCAAGCAGCGATATGACAGTTGGTAGCCAAGGAGCTGCAGTTACTGCACTTCAAAACTACCTAACAGGAACCGGACACTTCACCTTTAGTGGTGGTGCAACCGGATACTTTGGCCCAATCACCCAAGCCGCTCTAGGCGCTTGGCAGGCTGCAAACGGAGTTTCTCCAACTGCAGGATACTGGGGACCAATCTCACGTGCTAAGTACGGTAGTATGTGTTCAACAACTACTACTACAACTACTACCACAACCACTACCACAACCACTCTACAAGGTGGTGCAGGTTCAATCGACTACACTCTAATGTCTAGCCTTTCTAACGAAGAAGTTGGTGAAGACGAAAATGATGAAGAAGTTATCGGTCTTGAAGTAGAGCCAAACGGTTCTGACGTAGAAATCACTGCAGTTAGAGTTGCGTTTGCTAAAGGAACAGCTGACGACGACTTCGAAGAGTATGCATCTGAAGTATCTGTTTGGTTGGACGGAGACGAAATCGGACGTGTTGACGCCGACGAATTCGACGACGACAACAGCTACACCAGCACCATCACATTAGATGCAGGTGCTGTTGTAAGGGAAGACGACAAGGGTGAACTAGTTGTCGCAGTTTCTGGTGCTAACACCATTGACAGCGGAAACACTGGAGAAACTTGGACAGCTGATATTACTTCCGTTCGTTACAGAGACGCACTAGGTGCGATGATCTCTGAAGATCCAGGAACAGCAACTAGAACCTTCACATTCGCTACCTTCGCAACCGCTGCAGACATTGAACTTAAGATCAGCGAAAAGAGCGGAGCAGCAGGTGAAGCAGTTAACGAAGCTCACCTAATCAACATGGACACCAGTGGTGACGGAATAACCGAAAACGTTGCAGTTCTTTACTTCAGCCTTGAAGCAAAGGGAGACAGCGACCTTGAAATTCGTGACTTTGGAGTTGAATTCAATGTTGACGCAACAGCAGCTCACGTTGACAACGTAATTTCTGGAGGTACTTCTCCAGCAGTTACTCTAGAACTTGATGGTCAAAACTACGGAACCGCAAGCTATCACGACGATGCCGACGGAGCCAGCGTTGGAACTCAAGAAAGAGTTCACATTGACGACGTTAACTACACTCTAGACGCTGGTGAAAAGATTGATGGTAGAATTCTTATCGACATTGTCGACCTTAGTGGTACCAGTGATCTAGGAGACACAATCCTTGCTCAAATCACCGAGTACACTACAGACGTAGCTGCACTATGGAACGTTCGTGACGAGTCTAACACCGCACTAGCAGACGCCGACATTACCGGCAGCGCTACTGGTGAATTCAACGAACTTCGCGACGTTGGATTCACAGTTGAGTTAGTAGGTAGTCCAACAGCTGTTGAGTCTCACTCTGGAGACATTGCAAACACCGACGACCACGATCAAGGAACATTTACCTTCGTCTTCGACGTGACTGCATGGGATGGAGACATCTTCATTGATGAAACCGCTCCAGACCTAACCGGAGGCACAACTGAGATGGACCTAACACTAGACTCAGGTATTGGTTCAATCGTAAGTTCACTTATCACCTGTACCAATTGTACAGATGGTACAAACGCCAAGCAGGTACTTGATGGCGAGACTGCACGTTTCACAGTGACTGTTGAAATACAGGCTCAAGCCGACGGTCAATTCCTTCTAGCGATCGATGATATTAGGTACGCTCTCAGCGATGCTGAAGGCGCTCTAAGTTACACATTAGATCTAGAAGACTTCGTGGCTGGTCCGCTCTCTCTAAACTACGACGAGTAAACTAACGTTTAAGCTCTCTAGTTTCGCGAGAATAGCGACTAGTTCAGCAAAACCCCGCCCTTTAGCGGGGTTTTGCGTTATAATAAAAACCATGCATACGCTCAAATCTGTTAAAGTAGCAGAAACAATCACCATACTTTTGGCATTTCTTATGCCTATCGCCTATATTCCCGGTTACGGCACCTTTACTGCGTTTAGATACTTTCTTTTTGCCAGCGCCAGCCTAGTCTTGGGGTTGCTTACTGCATGGACATGGCTTAGGCAGCGCTATATAGCAAAAGCTTTCTTCAAAAGCTGGCCAAGTTACGGCCTGCTTATTTACCTAGCAGCGTTCATGCTGGTGTCTATTACCAGCATGGATCCGGTAGTTTCATTTTTCTCTTCTATAGAGCGCTTAGACGGGGCTTTTACAATCTTCTTTCTTACTATTTTTGCAATCAATTGCTACACGCTGGTGATGGTGAGAGGCAAAAAATTTATTCGTAGCCTATTGAAGGCTTCTGTATTTGGAGCAGTAATTTTGTCAATTTCTATAATGATCTTTGTAAAGCAAGCCATTTACAGGGGCGGCGGGTTAATGGGCAACTCTTCTACGGCTGGAGCATATATGGTCTGGCAGGTATTTTTTGTAGCCTATTTGTTTTTGTCGGCAAAAGCAAAAAACGCAAAAATATGGTGGGCACTGCTGGCATTGCCAATTCTTCTTTCTCCGCTTTTTGTTGAATGGCAAGTAATATTTGGCATTCAGCTCTTTAATGATGTTACCAGCCTAATCGGAAGCACCCGAGGTGCCTTTTTGGGACTTACTTTTGGAGCGCCAATCGCTTTTTCCTTCTGGCTGGCTTTCAGCCCTAGGGCAAAAATTCGCAGAGCGGGAAAAATCGCGCTACTATCCGTTCTGGCGTTAATCGTTGTTTTAGCAGTTCTTTTGGCTATTCCAAGCTCTACTGTGCATAAGGAATTTGGCCGTGTTTCAACAGAGGCAAGGTTTATATACTGGGATATTGGCATACAGGGTCTTCAGGAGCGACCAATTTTAGGCTGGGGGCCAGGCATGTTTGGTGTTCCTTACCATAAATATTTCAACCCCCGCATGTTGGCTGAAGGAAACCCCAGAGAAGTGCTGGTAGATCAGCCTCACAACATTTTTATAGATTCGCTTTCAGACGGAGGGATTGTATTGTTTTTAGCATTGCTCTTTTTCCTTGCCACCATTGTTATCGCCCTATCTAGGCTGAAAACGAGTAATCGCTTGGCAGCGAGCTTGCTTTTGGGCGCCTTCACAGCGTGGTTTATACAGGCGCAGTTTGTTTTTGACTTAATTGTTTCGTACATGATTTTATTCCTAATCGCAGGAGTTGCTTACGCTAAAACTGCTAATAGTGAGGAAGGCAAAAAAGCGCTGGTGGAGCGCAACGGGAAAATATTAATGGCAGCACTAATGCTTATCGCACTGACAATGTTTATCTACACTATATATCTACCGCACAAAAAAGCGCGCACAATCTCAAGGGTGTACAACACAGCTCTGCCAGCCCGCGCTTCAGCATGGCCAACCCTTGCAGGCATATCCCCAATTGGGGATCAATATGATGCAGAGCTTACCTTTAACCGTGTGTATACAGGTTATATAAACAATGTAGAAAAATTTAGATCGGCAGATCCACAATCAAAAGAAGTTTTTCTTCAAGAAGCTGACAATATAATTGCCTACTTAGATTATTTGGTGCAAAAACGCCCCTATGAATACGAGCTAATTTTAGTTAATGCCAGAATGCGTTATGTGCGCATGCTGATTGTAGATGATTTCTCGGGCGAGGTTTTTGAAAAAGCTGTGGAGCTTGCAAAGCGCGCCGTAGAGCTTTCTCCAACAGATCCACGCGCGCAAGTGACACTTGAGCGCATTGAGCAAAAACTAGAATTTGAAGAGGCGATTCTATGAAAAAGCTGACAAAAATACTTCTTTTAGCTCTTGCTTTTCTTCCGCTTGTTAACGACAGCTCCATTTTCTTTCCTAGTTCGGCAAGCAAAGTTTTTTTCTTTAAAAGCCTCGTACTGGCTGCAATCATTAGTTTTACGCTTAGCCTAATTTTAGACAGAGAATTTAGAAAAGAATCAACACAAAAGCTCATTAGTTTTATAAAAAATCCGCTATTTATTGCTATAGCAAGCTTTATCGCAATACTAATAGTAAGCACAATATTTGCGCTAGATAAATACAGCGCATTTTGGGGGCATATTCAAAGAGGAGATGGCCTTGTTGGTGCTATATCTCTATTCGCCCTCTTCCTGCTAGCATTACTCAATTTTGAAAAAAGGGACTGGCTTACATTTTTTAAACTAACAATCGTCACCAGCCTTATTTTGCTGGGGAAAGTGTTTATAGAATTTGCGCAAGGAGTCAGCAGGCCCCCATCTTTTGTGGGCAACCCCACTTTCTTAGCCGGATACTTGATCTTTTCTATGTTTGCCTCCTTTTTGCTCTTGCACGAACTTAATAAAGGGGCCTGGCGAAGGCTTGCATTGCTTACATTAGTATTGTCGCCAATAAGCATATTTATTACTCAAACTAGAGGAACAATACTTGGTCTTGCGGTTGGCTTGTTGGTCATTTTTGTATATCTGGCAGCAAAGGAAAGAGGCCTTTATTACAAAAAAATAAATATTCGTAAGCTATCCGCAATTATTTTGCTTGTAGTAATAATTTTTAGCGCGATATTCCTTGCAACAAAGAACAACCAAATTTGGCAAAAAGTTCCCGGTCTAGCCCGAATTGCCAATATCAGCACAGAAGACAAGTCAACAAAAACCCGACTTTTATCTACCCAGTACAGCATTGATGCAGTAAATCCGGCAAAAAGCGGGATAAAAAATCTTGCACTTGGCTGGGGGCCCAATAATTATGTACTTGCTTTCGCTAAAAATTACCAATTAGAGCATTATAAGTACGAGAAAGATTGGCTAGATAAAGCCCACAATGAGCCGCTTAACGTTTTAGTAGAAAATGGCCTACTTGGGCTTATAGCCTACTTGTTAATTTGGTTTTTCTTCTTGCGAGGAACTTTGTGGGTAAAAGAATTTTCTTTAGAAAAAATAGCTTATATTTTCTATGGCTCTGTATTTTTTGTGCATCTATTGTTCGTTTTTGATCAAACTGTCAGCATTGTTCCATTCTTTCTTACCCTTGCTTTTGCTTTGCATACATCCTCTGATAGCACCAGTCAAGCCAAGCCAAACAAAGGCAGGCCAACAACACTGCTAGCAGCATTTTTACTCATAACAATTTTCCTCTCTTGGGTTTTCATAAAAAACGATTTTCCTGCATATATGCAAATGAGAGAATACACTAAGCTAAAAAGCTCTAATGGCAGCACAGAGCGGAGTCGCGATTCGGTGTTTGAGCCATTTACTTTTGCACAAACTACTATCAGAAGAGATTTTCTCTCCAACTACCAGAAACGCCAAGACACAAGAACAATCCAAGAGGAAGCACTGCTTAACATAGCTTTTACAAAAGCAGAGGAATATAAAAACAAAAGACCATACGATTTTCGCTTTACCGCAAGCCTTGCAGCTGCGTATCAGGTTAGGGCAAATGAAACAGAGAATACTGAATTGTTAAAAAAAGGAGAGGAATATTTAAGGCATGCATTAACCTTTGCGCCAAATAGGCCCAGCTATCAATTCCAGCTGGCGGTTAACCTAATGTATCAGGGAAGAAGCGAGGAGGCCTTTCCAATAGTCAAAAATATTATGGAAGAGGATCCGGAACTGGCAGACTCTTACTATTACTACGGCCTCCTTCTTTGGATTCAAGATGAGGATAACCACTACCAAGAAGCTTTTAACAACTTTGAAAAGGCCTTTGATATGAGCCTGGAAGAAGACCTGTTCTTAAGAAACAAGGCAGACATAGGACTAATTTATGACACTCTGTTTCAGAAATTCTACAATCTAAGATCACAAGAAAATGTAATCAAAGCCGCACAGAGAATGATTAAAAATGGCCATGCTCAATCTGACGCACTGCAAAAAATAATTGATTCTGTAGAGCAAGGGATTTGGCCAGATATAAATTTTGGGCAATCTCTGTAAATTTTTGTTGCCCATGATATTTAGCCGTGCTAAAATTGCACAATCATGAAAGTTCTAGTAGTAGGCGGAGCCGGATACATCGGAGGTGCCGTAACAGACATATTGGCAGATAGAAAAATCCCTTTTGCCGTTTACGACAATCTGTTGTATGAGGATCAGTATTTTAAACCTGTAAACTTTGTTTACGGCGATGTTCGCGACAGCGAAAAATTAGGTAAGCTCTTAAAAGACTACACCCACGTAATTTGGCTAGCCGCCATAGTTGGCGACGCCGCCTGCCAAGTGCATCCAGAGCTAACCATCGCTATAAACCAAAAATCTGTAGAGTGGCTTGCAAATAATTTTGACGGCAGAATTCTTTTCCTCTCTACCTGCTCTGTTTACGGAGCAAACGACGAAGAAGTAAACGAAGAAAGCGAGCTTAACCCGCTTTCTCTTTACGCAGAAACAAAGGCAGAAGCAGAAAAATTTTTGGCAGACAAAGACTCAGTTTCCTTCCGCCTTGGAACAGTTTTTGGGGTATCAGACAGCTTCTCAAGACTAAGAATGGACCTTGTTGTTAACTATATGACTGCTAACGCCTTAACCAAAGGAAAGCTTTCAATTTTTGGCGGAACGCAGTGGCGCCCGCTAATTCACGTTCGCAATGTTGCTGAAGCTATGGTAAACGCTCTTTACAATAAAAAGCTACAAGGGGTTTACAACCTTTCTACCCTAAACTATCAAATAAAAGATTTGGGCAAAGAAGTAGCAGAGCTTACCGGATGCGATATAGAGTATGTACAGCAGCAGTTTGAAGACAAGCGAAACTATCACGTTTCAACAAAAAAAGCAGAAGAAGATGGCGCACTAGAGCTAGAAAAAGTTCTTACGATTAAAGAAGGCGCAGGGCAAATTGCAGATTTAATAAAAAGTGGAAGGGTAAAGTACACTGAAAAAGATATTTATTTCAACGAGCGCCACATCGCAGGAATGCACACTAACGGAGAATTAAAGTAAGAAAGAGGAAAGTTAAAAAAGAATTGCATGACCATTAATAGCTAAAAGCATGGTAGAAGACTATAAGGGCAAAACATTGGCAGTTTCCGGAGGTTTTGATCCAATCCATGTTGGCCACCTTAATATGTTTGAGCAGGCAAAAGAGCTGGTGGGCCCAAGCGGGAGGCTTATAGTCTTTGTAAACAGCGACGATTTTTTAATCAAGAAAAAAGGAAGACAATTTATGCCTCTTGAAGACAGGATGCGCCTAATATCCGCAATGAAAATAGTAGACGAAGTATTTGCGGTAGTAGACAAAGATCAGTCTGTATGCGAAACACTAAGAAAGTATAAGCCAGACATCTTTGCCAATGGGGGAGACAGAAATCTAGGCAATATCCCAGAGGCTGCTGTATGTAAAGAACTGGGGATAAAAATGATTTTTAATATAGGAGGAGAAAAGGTTCGCTCTTCTTCAAGATTTTTAGAAAAATACTCAAAAAGTGAAAAATACTGAATTTGGAATAATTGGCCTTGGTTTCATGCTTTCATTAGATATTTTGGGATTAAAGTATTAAAAATTGTTAAAAATTTAAAATTAGTTCAAAGATCTAAAATTTTACAGTCTGTACTCAAAATTCTTTAATTAATGTATTCTGGTATTGTTTTAAAATTTAAAACTAGAAATTAAAAATTAGTTCAATATGGAACCACACATTCTAGAAGGAGGGCTGGGAGAAGACGAGAGAGGAAGGGTCCGCTTTGTAAACCCTTTTGAATTTAAAGACGTAAAGCGCTTCTACATGATAGAAAATGCTCCGGATAGGCCAATTAGAGGCCTGCATGGGCACATGGAAGAAGCGAAGTACGTTTTTCTGCCCCACGGCAGAGCGCTTTTGGTAGCGGTACCCATTGATCATCACGAAACACCAAGCAAGGATGTAAAAATTCATAAATTTGAACTTAACGCAGACCAACCAAAAGTAGTTTACATTCCACCCGGTTACGCAAATGGAATGAAAATGTACGACCCAGATACAAAAATAATTTTCTTCTCCACCAAAACCTTAGAGGAAGCAAAAGACGATTACTTTCATTTCGACCATAACTATTGGGGCAGTGAAATATGGGAGTAACCATATTTCACAATTTCAAATTTCAAGTTTCAAATTTTTAAACAATCTCTAATGAAAGAATGAAGTACAATTTAGAAGAAAGAACGCTTAAGTTCAGCAAAGATGTTCTGCGCTTCACGAAGAAATTAAAAATAGGTCCAAGAAATTCAAATATTATTTCTCAACTTCTCAAGTCTGCTACCAGCATCGGAGCGAATTACCGAGAGGCAAATGCCGGAAGTTCTAAGCGCGATTTTAAAAGCAAAATAAGCATTTGCAGAAAAGAAGCGCAAGAGACAGAATATTGGTTAGACTTATTAGAAGAGACAGAGAACAGTTCCACAGAAATCAAAAAGCTTCAGAAAGAGTCCCATGAACTCAAATTAATCTTCGGCAAAATATTTTCCACATTAAAAAATTCATAATATTCAACATTGTTTTGAAATTAAAAACTAAAAATTTAAAATTGGAGCGATGAAAAGGATTCTCCTTTTAGGAGCGACAGGAATGCTTGGGTCTGCAGTTTATGATGTACTTAAAGACAAGTACAAGCTTATTTTAGCCGTTAGAAATCCCGAAAAGATTAAAGCTTTGGAAGATGCATACGGAAAATCTGAGAATGCAAAGGCAGTAGAATTTGACGCAGAAGAAATTTACAAAGAATACGAGGGGAAGAAAGCTCAGCCAAGCCAGTATTTAGAAAACTTTTTTAAAGAAGTGGGGGACTTTGACTATGCAATAAACGCTGCCGGAGTCACAATCCCATTTTCAATGGAAAACCCATCAATAACTTTTTTCATAAATTCAGCCCTGCCCCACATACTTGCAAACGAAATGGGCGAAAAACTAATTCATATAACAACCGATTGTGCTTTTAGCGGGCTAAAAGATTATCCATACAACGAAAATTCAATAAAAAGCCCAACCGATATTTACGGCCTTTCCAAAAGCCTAGGCGAGCCAGAAAATTGCCTTACACTACGCACCTCAATTATTGGCCTTGAGCTAAGCGGAAAAACTGGTCTGTTAGAATGGTTTTTAAAACAAGACAATGAAATTAGCGGTTACTCAAATCATTTTTGGAACGGCATTACAACGCGCGAATTTGGCAAAGTTTGCGACAGAATAATGAGCGAGCCAGAAAAATATCCGAAAAAGGGGATTTATCACATTTTTTCAAATAAAGTTTCAAAATACGAAATGCTTTTAGCTTTCAAAAAACGCTTCAACAAAGAGATAGAAATAAAGGAAAACCCAGAACCAAAACTCAACCGAGTTATGAGCACAGCCAAAGATCTAAACACAAAACTAGAAATCCCATCCTTTGAACAAATGCTGGATGAGATCAAAGGCATCTAGCCACCGTCGCTTATCCTCTCTTTTCTTCTCCCTTTCCTAAAGGGAGTACGCCAAATGCGGGAGGGATTTAAACAGTGAGATGCTTCACAAACGTATTTAAAGGCACCAACTCCGTCTTTCCGCTCGCCCTGTCTGTCACTTCCACGCTTTCTTTTTCTAAGGTCTTAGGGCTGATTACCACGCGCGTGGGCATGCCCAAAAGCTCCGCATCCGCCAATTTAACCCCGGCCGAAGCCTCCCGATCGTCATACAAAACTTCCACGCCGGCAGTAGTCAGATCTTCATATACCTTATCCGCCTGCTCGCTCACATTACCAAGTGAGACCAAGTGC
>JAUYME010000049.1 GCA_030699515.1 bacterium | reverse complement strand
ATAAATTGAGGAAGGAAATATTCTTTGTGGCTTGCAAGAAGGCTTTTTACTTCGTCAAAAAGACTGTTTAGTTTATCCAGCTTGTCGCTTGCGCTTGGTGAAGAAAGAATGTGGCTAAGAAATCCGGATTCTCGAACAATTTCTTCAAAAGCTCCCGCAAAGTTTTGAAAGTGAGCTTTCCTCTTCCATTCGCTTAGTTTTTGATAAAGAGAATGAATTTGCTCTGCGCTTTTAAGGCCAAGATTTTCCAGCGCGCGCCTGTCTTTGATTAAATTAATAAGCTTTTCTTTGTGTTTCTTGCAATGGGCAATGGCTTGGTAGATATCAAAGGCTTCTATTTTGAGAAAGTCGGCGTGCATAAGACGAGCCAAGCTTTCTTCGCTTCCAAAGCTGTCTATTGTTTCCAGCAAAAGCAGAAGCTTTTGGATATCTTCATCTTCAAAAATGTTTTGGTCGCTTTCTATTGCAAAGGGAAGGCCAAATTTTTCCAGCATAGAAGCAATTGGCAAGGCATCGCGGTTATCGCGGTATAGAACGGCTATTTCCCCGATAGTGGCCGAAGCCGCGTTGGGCTGGCCACTCACGGGGCGCGCCTCTGGGCTTAATTTTCCTTCTATTTTTTTCTTAATGCTTTTTGCTAGAAAATAGTTTTCGCTTTCCGCTGTTTCAAGTATTGCTAAATTAATTTCTTTTTCCGGATGCAGGCTTTTTGCCTTAAGTTTTACACTTGGAAGGGCATCGCCCTTCGACAGGCTCAGGGTGGAGCCTTTTGCAATGCAAAAGGCTCCGTTTAAAATTGTCTGGCTGCTGCGATAATTGTTTTCCAGCTTAATCAGCTTGGCGCTTGGATAAAGTTTTTGAAAATAAAGAAAGTTTTCCAAACTGGCTCCCTGAAATCGGTAAATGGCCTGCTTTTCATCCCCCACTACAAAAATGTTTGGATTTTTATGAAAGTTCATTAAAAGTTCCAGTATTTTGTTTTGGGCGTTGTTGGTATCTTGATGCTCGTCTACCAAAACGTAGTGATATTTTTCTTGAAGCTGGAAAAGCAGATCTTCGTCCTCTTTTAGTTTTTGCAGTACTTCAATGAGCATGTCGGAGTAATCGTAGAGCCTTTGTTTTTTGAGCTCTTTTTGATATAGCTCAAAAATATTGGCTAGTTCTTTGTTTTTTTCTATATTTTTTAGCTCTTTCTGGTAAAGGCCCTTCATCTTTCCTTTGTGCGCACCTTTTTGATGATAAAGATCGTCTATTTGGGAAAAATCTTTTTCTTGGTCTTGAACAATTTTTTTGAACTCATCTACTGAAACAGCTTCCCTTTTTAAGGAATTGATAGAGGAAAGAATTTCTTTTAAATAGTAAAAATTATCGCCAAATGGTTTTAGTAGGCTTTTAGCGGGCAATTTTTCAATGATTTTTTCTAGAATCTGAACTTGTTCTAACTCCGTAATGGAACGGGCGCCAATGATGTGTTCAAACTGATCGGGGTTGTCAAAAATTATGGAGTTGGCGAAAGAATGGAAGGTAGTGATGTTCAGGTAATAAGCAGCGGAGCCGATAAGACCGGAAAGGCGCTTTTTCATGGAAGCTACTCCGCTTTCGGTAAAGGTAATGGCTAAAATATTTTCCGGCTCTGTGTCGGTTTTATCTAAAATGTTGGTAATGCGCAAAGTTAGAATTTGAGTTTTGCCGGTTCCGGGACCGGCAATTACCATAACCGGGCCTTCAATTGTATCTACGGCTTCTTTTTGCTCTTTGTTCAAGCGCTTTAGCGCATCTTTAAACTGCATGGCTACATTGTAGCGATATCTGCCAATTTGCGCTATTTAAAACGGAAAAGCGCGACCCCTCTTGGAGGTCGCGCCTTCGCGGGTTGTGTAAGGTGAGGGTGATCAGGGCGCGAGCGGGCGGCAACCCTGTTCCATCATGTCGTCCTGGAACTCCAGAAGGCCGATGTCGCGCCCTTCATGGTCCGGACTCCAGAACATGACGACACCCTCGCTGTTCTGGAATTGGATCGGGAACGTTACGAGTTCCAGCGAGGTCTTGTAGTAGGGGTCGTCGTAGCAGTCCAAGTACTCGACGTACATCTGCTCATAGGGATCCCAGTAGTACCCCCATTCGCAGATGTCCCTTCCGGGACCGCCACTGCCACCGCCACAGGCGGCGGAGATGCCCAGCAGGAGCGCCAGGCAGATGATGTTGAAAATACGAGTCATCGTACTTCCCTTCTTTCTGCGCCCCTAAGGGCTGGTTGTGGTTTTGGAGCCCTGCTCCGTAGTCTTTAAATACCACTTTTCCTATTTTTTGTAAAGGATTTTACTGATTTTTCAATTTCACTGTAGCTTTCTGCCTCCATTAGTTTAATGCGCAGTTCTTTGGCGTCAGTAAATCCGTTGCAGTAGGCTTTGTAGTGCTTTTTCATGTAATCAAAATTCTTGAGCCAGTCTCTTTCTTTTAATTCAGAGCTTTCAGTTTTTCTAGTTTTACGATCCGGTCCAAAGGTATCTATATAAAGTTTTGTGTGTTCTAGGAGGGCCTCCAACCGCTCTTGAACGGTTGGCGTATAAGTCGTATAGGACTTATAAGACTTATGGCCCCCGCCTTCGGCGGGGCTTGGCTTTTCCGCATTGCGGAAAAGCCAAGGGTTGCCAAAAACTGCTCGTCCAAGCATGACTCCGTCTGCTCCGTATTTTTTACAAAGCGCTCTTCCCTGCTCTACATTCTCTACATCTCCATTGCCGATAAGAATTGGGCGCTCGCTTTCTGGGAGCTGATCAATTAGCTTTCTCATTACTTCAATTTGGCTCCAATCTGCAGGCACTTTGCTCATTTCTTTGCGAGTGCGAAGATGCATGATGATAGCGGACGGCTTTGCTTCTAAAATTGCGCTAGTCCAGCTTTCTAGCTCGTTTTTGTTGTAGCCAAGACGAGTTTTAACAGAAACAGGAAGAGGGCCTGCGCCTTTTTTTGTGGCAAGAATAATTTCTTTGGCTAGTTTGGGATTCTTCATAAGTGCTGCCCCCGCTCCGGATTTTTCTATGGATTTTTCCGGACAGCCCATATTAATATCAATGCCGTCAAAAACTTTAGCCTCTGCAATTTCTTTAGCCACGCGCTTAAATTGCTCTGGTTTTGAACCAAAAATTTGGGCCACTGTTGGGCTGTGATCGTCTATCTTCGTTAGGTCTATTTGCGCAAATTGACGCCCGTCCGAACAAAGCGCTTCTACGGAAGTAAATTCTGTCCAAGTGATAAATTGGCTGTGCATGGACTGAGCATGCTCATCATTGCACTTCGTGCAAGAATATTTTGCGATAATTGCGCGAAAAACAGCGTCGGTGACATTAGCCATAGGCGCGAGGCAAAAGATGGGACGTGTGAGTTTATTCCAAAATCCGAAATTCATATACTAAACTTTATTTGAAGTATTTTAGGGGCTTGCCTCTCAATTTCTAATTTCTAATTACTAATTTCTAAACAATATCTAATTTCCAATAACCAAACCCCAAACAATATCAAAATTTCAAACAAGCTAGAGATTCTATGGAAGAAAAGTTTTTGTTAAGTACTTTAGCCTTCTTCGTCATAGCTTCCTTTATTTCGTCTAAGCCATTTGAACAGCCAATGTAGCAATTTCCAGATGATAAGTAAAAGCAGTACATAGAGAACGGGTTTGAATTTGAAAAGTGCCTCTAAAAGGGAAAGTAGAATAAGATAAGAACGCAAAAACACTCCCTTGTTTTTGTATTTTTGATTTTCATCCAGATATTTTTGTTCTTCTTCGGTTTCCGGCTTGGCCGTGCCACGAATTAACTCCAGTTTGCGCTTGGTTCTTGTTTTTTCTTCTGCCAGGCCAGTGCTTTGATAAGTGGCAAATTTATCAATTGTATTTTTGGTCTCCAGTGCGGTGTCTTTGGCAATTTCTTTTGCCTTTTCTTGGATTGCTTCTTCCTGTGCCGGTTCTTCCGTATTCTCGTTTTTGGAAGCAGGGTTCTCATCTTCCCCGTCTAAAATGCCATCATTGTCGCTGTCTTTATCCAACGGATTCGTTGATTTTTCCATCTCCTCCTTGTCGCTTAAGCCGTCACCATCGCTATCTGCTTCTAAGGGATTTGTGCCCATTGCCCTTTCTTCTTCATCCGAAAGGCCATCGTTATCATCGTCTTTATCTTCCCGGTTGCCTATGCCGTCTTTATCCGTGTCTAGGTCTATTTCAATAACAACCTCACCGCTTTTTGTACTGCTTGGCTCTATACTTTTCGTTTCTCCACCAGGCAAGGAAAGTTTGAGCTGAGAAATTTGGGCATAAATATTGTGCTCGCCTTCGCTGGCCGTCCAGTCTATCCAAACTTGCTCAAGGCTTGCTCCTTGGGCGGCCTGAAAATCTGTTGTGCCGATTTTTGTTCCATTATCAAAAAAATCTATAGTGCCGATTACATCCTCATCTTCGCTATTGAGGATTGCAGTGTAGATTCTAATATTATCTCCGGCAAAAAACGGGCTTTTAGAAAACCAAATATTGCCCTGAATAAAGCCAACCCCCGCCTGCACGTCTGCCTGAGCGGCATTCACAGTCAGGACGCGCGCGGGCAAGCCCAATTGGCTTTGGGCGAAGACTTGTCCGGAAAAAATAAGACTGAAAATCAGAAACAATAAAACTTTCTTCATGCTTTCATTATATCCAAAAACCCCGTTAACGGGGTTTTTGGATATAGCCGGCTAGAACCTTTCAATTTCACTCAAACCTTCAAGTTCTGTTTCCAGATCCAGGCTGTTGAGCCCTTCCAGGCCAGAATCTTTGCTTTCCGCTTCATCGATCAATTCTTGCGTTTCTTCTGCTTCCGGCTCTTCTTGAGCAACTTCTGATGATGGAAAAGCAAGGCTTGTTTCAAGTAAGTGCCAAACTGCAAGTACAAGCAATATCACTATAAGAGCGGAAATTCCCTTGCTATAGCTGCTGCGCGTCTTCATCTATTTCCGCCATTTCAGCTTCAATGTTAACTTCATCAACGTTGCTTAAATCAGCCTCAATATCTTCTACGCTCTCCTCGCCTGCTGGGTTAGCGTTTGGCCCGGCAAAGTACCACCATAGGCCAAAGACGATAATGATGATGATTAGGACTGTAATTGCTTTATTCATACAATGAATTGTTTTAATTTGTAATCTTAGCGCCTATTGACCTTTTGTAGGCGCTTTTTTAGTTAACTTAACTCTAGCAAATAAAATAATAGAAGCCAATAAAGGAAAGCCACCCTAAGCTTTTAGTGCTTTGGGTGACTTTCTTGGTTGGGAACATATTATTCTTCTACTTAATAAGAGTGAATGTTCCCCCTACTGCAGCCCTAGCCTCCATCACTTCTGCTTTGGTAGCTTGAAGATCTGCAATCATTTTTGCCCTAAGCTCTGCAACATTTTCACCAACAGTTTCCTCGCTTTCAATTTCCAGTTCGTAACTTAGCTCTGCTTGAGCCTCTACTGCTGCCTCTGCATCCGCAATTGCTTCTGCGGCTGCATCTAACTCGGCTGAAATATCTTCACCAAGATCGTTGGCCTTGGCCTCAACTCTAAGTAGAATGTCTCTTAGATTTTCCAAGATGTCTGCCCACTTAGCGGTAACTCGGCCGTTAATCTCATTGAAGTTTGTGGCAATTCTAGCAGTAACTTCTGCCCTGTTTTCATTTTGAAACTGGGCAAGTCTGGCTCTTAGCCTTGCGCGATACTCTGCAAAGCGCTCCTCTGCACCTTCTCGGTTCTCTGCTAATTCAGCTCGAAAACGAGTATGTGCGTCTTGGAAGGCCTGAATTCTTGCGCGAAGGTCAGCGCTAATTCCCAGCTCGACGCTTCCTCTGACGGGACGACTGTTGTCTGAATCATCATTATCAGAGTCAGAGTCATCGGCATCTGAATCGTTATCACTGTCATCGGCAATGCCATCATCCTCATCGTTACTGTCATCACCTCGCACATTGACACCTGCTCTCACGGAGCTGTTTGATGAGCCTTGAACAGCATCATCACCTGCTTCCGCTTCTGTATTAGAGTCAACGCTTGCGTCTAAGTCTAGATATTGCGCAAATGATGCTAAAGGCATAATCAGCATTGAGAATGCTAGCAAAGCAGCTGTGGTTAATTTTTTCATAGTTTTGTTATACTTTGTTAATTTTTAATGTGACTTTTGTGTTATAGGGATTATAACCCTTTGGCCCCTAGCAGCCAAATTTTGGCTGCTAGGGCTGTGAGGTTTTACCCTTATCCATCGCCAAGCTCAGTTTTCCGAATTCAGAGTCCGGGGAACCGAATCTTGCGTATGAATACTTCTCACCTACATTCATCCTGGGGGGTGAATGTATAATCTAAGACGAATGAGAGTGAAAGTTTTTACAATGTATTGCTATTGGTAATTTTTTTGCATTTTTCTGTTGCTTTTGTTTCTTGAACTCGCCTTTCTTACATTTGACTGGTTA
>JAUYME010000063.1 GCA_030699515.1 bacterium | reverse complement strand
ACAACTGGATAGGCACAAAGGCCATTTCCGGAGTAGAGCTAGCAAAGAAGCTTGAAGACCACATTCGCAACTACGCCGATGATATAGACATTGTAGAGGGTGAAAAAGTGGAGAAAGTGGAGCGTGAAGGAGAGTTTGGGGTAAAAAATGGACATTTTATTGTTACTACTGAAACTGGGAAAAAATTCGAAAGCAAAACAGTGCTTCTAACCGTTGGCTCACACCGCCGCCGCCTTGGAATTCCCGGAGAAGATAAGTTTGACGGCAAAGGCGTGGTATTTTGTAGCACCTGCGATGCACCGTTATTCAAAGATAAGAAGGTAGCCATAGTTGGCGGCGGTAATGCCGGACTGGAGGCTGTAGTAGATTCAATTCCCTATGCAGAAAAAATTTATCTTATGGTCCGCTCCGACACCCTAAAGGGCGATCCATCCACCCAAGAGAAGATAAAAAATCATCCAAAGGTAGAGATAATGTACAACACAGAAGTGAAGGAAATTTACGGAGAGACTTTTGTTAACAAAATTAAAATTGTAAACAATCAAAGCAATCAGGAAAGCGAGCTGGATGTAGAAGGAGTTTTTGTAGAAATTGGCTCTATCCCAACATCTGGAATGGTAAAGGGGCTGGTAGATTTAAACGAAAGAGGAGAAGTAATTGTAGACCACAAAACCCAAAAAAGTTCTTGCGAGGGAATCTGGGCTGCCGGCGACGTCTCCGATGTTTTGTACAAACAAAACAACATTTCAGCTGGCGACGCGGTAAAGGCAATCTTAAGCATTTACGAGTACCTGCACACTCAGGGAGCTTTTGAAGCCCACAACTAAATAAGAATTATATAATATATTACATAATAAATTATGTAATTCTCTCTTGATTTTTGGGTTCGCCTGCGCTAAAATACTGCCACTTTAAAGTCTTAGTCTATTGTCTAAGATCTAATAATCTAATAGTCTAAAAAATGAAATTACAACCACTTTCAAACAGAGTATTTATAGAAGCAATAGAGGCAGAGCATGAAACTGCCTCTGGAATTGTTTTACCAAAAGAAGGCCAAGAAAAGCCCCAAATGGGCAAGGTTATTGCCGTTGGGCCGGGCAAGCTAGACGATAGCGGCAAAAGAATGAAAATGAACGTCAAAATTGGCGACACTGTTTTATACAAAAAATACGGGCCGGACGAGATAGAGTTGGAGGGGAAGAAGTATCTGGTCGCCGATGAGGAAGACATAGTAGCAATAATTTATAATTAAATTATTACAATTGCTCTAAGCTCTAATTAACCTAATTAATCTAAAAAATACCCAATCTCCAAAGCCCAATTTAGACATTCCCCATTAGACATTCGGATTTATTTAGGTCAATTAGAGCAATTAGGTCAATTAGGTCAATTCGAGACAAAGTTTAATCATTTAATCTGCAGCGTAGAAATCAACAATAATATGGCAAAACAAATTCAATTTAACGAAGATGCTAGAAGCTCAATCAAAAAGGGAATTGATAAGCTTGCCCAAGCGGTAAAAATGACCCTTGGTCCAAGAGGTAGAGCTGCTGTAATTGAAAAAAGTTATGGCCCTCCTCAAATCACTTTTGACGGAGTAACAGTGGCAAAAGAAGTAGAGCTTGAAGACAAGTTTGAAAACCTAGGCGCAGAGCTTATAAAGCAAGCGGCAGATAAAACCAACGATCAAGTTGGAGACGGTACCACCACCGCAGTTGTTCTAGCCCACACCATCATTGAAGAAGGGGAAAAAGCGATTAGCAGCAAGGGCTTTAACGTAATTCAGCTTGCCGAAGAGCTTAAAAAACACGGCCAAGAAATTGTTCGCGCTTTAGAAAGTCAAAAGGAAGACATTAACGATACACAAAAAATCCAGGAAGTTGCCAGCCTTTCCGCAAAAGACAAAAATATCGGCAAATTAATTGCTCAGGTTTTTGAAAAAGTGGGCAAAGAGGGAGTAATTAGCGTTGACGACAGCAAAACCGTTGAAAGCGAATTTGAGCTGGTAGAAGGAATGCAATTTGACAGAGGCTACATCAGCCCATATATGGCTACCAACGGCGAAAAAATGACTGCCGAGCTTGAAAACCCATATATTCTGGTAACCGACAAAAAAATCTCCAGCATTAAAGAAATTTTGCCAATTCTTGAGAAAGTAGTGGAAAGTGGTAAGAAAGAGCTGGTAATAATTGCTGAAGATTTGGAAGGGGAGGCACTAACAACTTTGATTCTAAACAAAATTAAAGGCACATTTAACGTGCTTGCCCTAAAAGCTCCAGGCTTTGGCGACAGAAAGAAAGAAATGCTGGAAGACATTGCGCTAGTTACAGGAGCAAAATTTGTTAGCCAAGAATTAGGAATAAAATTTGAAGATATGGAACTAGCAGATTTAGGGCACGCAACTAAAGTAGTTTCCGACAAAGACGAAACCACCATAGTAGATGGAAAAGGAGACAAGAAAGAAATTGAAGAGCGAGTAAAGCAGCTAAAAGGACAAGTTCAAAACACCGAAAGCAGTTTTGACAAAGAAAAGCTTCAAGAACGCCTTGGCAAGCTTTCTGGCGGAGTTGCCGTTATCAAAGTGGGCGCTCCAACAGAATCTGCGCAAAAAGAGCTAAAGCAAAGAGTTGAAGACGCAGTTTCTGCAACTCGCGCGGCAATGGAAGAAGGAATTGTTCCGGGCGGGGGAATGGCTTTGTTCAATGTTGCGGAGTTTAAAGAATCGCAAGACGAGGTAGTAAGAGCGGCGCAAAGCATTCTTCACAGCGCAATGCAAGCTCCAGTTACAGAGATTGTTAAAAACAGTGGCCAAGACCCGGCAAAAATCATTGCACAACTAAAATCTAGAAGTGCAGAAGAAAACTGGAAGGGCTTTAACGCCAGCACAAACCAGATTGAAGACCTAAAAACAGCCGGCATTATAGACCCGCTCAAAGTTACCAAAACCGCCTTCACCAACGCAGTTTCTGTAGCCAGCACTTATCTAATGATGGGCGTAGCCATGACTGAAGTTCCAAAGAAAGACGAGCCTATGCCGCAAATGGGCGGAATGGGCATGGGAATGTAGCTGAAGATAGGGTATAGGATTTAGGAAGTACTTCGACAAGCTCAGCACAGGTAGGATGTAGGGTAGGAAGCGAGCTAAAGCTCGCATTATGAAAAAGGCAAGAAGGGAAAGACAAGGAAGAGAGGAGCTAGCGTGTCATCCTAGGCCCTTTTTGTCATCCTGAGCGTAGCAGAAGGATCTGGGCAAATACAAAATGACAGACAAAGAGCAAATAGAATACGAAGATTTTGCCAAGCTAGACATTCGTGTTGGCAAAATTTTAGAGGCCAAAGAAATTGAGGGCGCAGACAAGCTGCTTGAACTTTCGCTAGACTGTGGCGAAGAAAGCCCTCGAACAATTTGTGCCGGAATTAAAGAGCATTGCAGCAGCGCAGAACTTGTTGGCAAGCTAGTTCCTGTTTTAACAAATCTAAAACCTCGCAAACTTAAAGGAATAGAATCACAAGGGATGCTTTTAATCGCTTCAAACGAGGAAGATGGCCTAGTGTTTATCAGCCCAGAAAAAGATATCCGCCCCGGTTCTAAAATAAGCTAAAATAAACGTCCCGATGTTCATCGGGACGTTTATTTCATGCTAATATCACTAATAAAGATAAACAAATAAGTAATTAATAAAAATATGGAACTAACAACAATAATTTTAATCGTCGTTGCAGTACTAGTCTTTTGGGTAGTTTTAGTCTTCAACAGCCTTATCCGCATGCGAAACAGAGTAAAGGAAGCCGCAAGCGATATAGAAGTGCAAAGCAAGCGTCGTTTTGACCTTATCCCAAACCTTATTGAAACCGTAAAAGGCTACGCAAAGCACGAGGAAGGAGTTCTAACGAAGGTTACAGAGGCCAGAACCAATGCCATGCAGGCACAAGGTTCTCCAGCAGAAAAGGCCAAGCAAGAAAATATGCTTAGCGAAACTCTAAAAAGCCTGTTTGCCGTTTCTGAAAATTATCCAGACCTAAAGGCAAACACTAATTTCCTAGAACTTCAGCGCGAGCTTTCGGATACTGAAAATAAGATGATGGCCGCCCGCCGCTTCTACAACAGCGCCGCCAAAGATTTAATGGACAAAATCCAAATGTTCCCAAGCAACATCATTGCCGGAATGTTTGGCTTCAAGCAAGAAAAATTCTTCGAAACAACAAGCCCAGAAGAAAAAGAGGCAGTTAAAGTAGAGTTCTAGAGCAACATGAGGATCAAGGAGCTATTAATTCCTGCAATAGTTCTGGTTGTGGGCTGGGCCTTAGCGTTATTGTTAAAAAATGCAGATCCCATTTTTGGATTTGTATCTATATTTATCTTACTGGCTGTGATGCTCGTCTACTATTGGTCACGCGCATTCAAAGAAAGTTTAAAGCATGATAATAGAGATAGCTTCAAACTTACTGATAAAAATAGCTCAATTAGCTTAGCTCTCGTTGCAATTCTGCTGTACTTCGTATTCTATTGGGCCGTGTCGTCCTTTCTCAGAAAAGTCTCAATTAACTATCGCATAGACCCAGAAGGCTGGGAAATGCTAGTTGTGATAGCCGCGGCTGCCCCAGCTATAGGTTTCTATAAAATTATGAACTTTCTAAGGAACAAGAAAAATGGCTAGCCTAAATAAGGAATTAAAAATTAGTCATAACGCGATAGTAATTGGAGTTTTTGTATTATCAGCTATATTTTTTGCGCTTCTTGTGTATTTTGACATGTTGATTTTACGGTCGGATCAAAGCTACATTGCTCAAATGGCTGCTTTTTCCGCGATATTTGCTGGAACTCTTAGTAGCGCATTGTCTGCTCCAAAGAAAAAGGACGGTAGCTTAAGCAATTTCTGGATGCGCCACAGTATCTATCTAACTATCGCTTTATCTGTCATTGTCCTTTTAATCGAGGGCACTAGCTATGAAATAAGTATGCTTATAAGCTCTGTGCTGTACGGAACTATCACACTTCTAATCCTAAAAATTAATCTTAGATAGATCCCAATGGCCTCTCTATACACACACCACGATTCAAACGTAAGAAAAACATGGACAATGTTTGCCATCTTTTTTGCTGTAGTTATTGGCACTGGCTGGGTCTTTTCTCAAGTATATGGCGAGCCAACAATTTTAATTGTCGCGGCAATTTTTGCCGTGTTTATGAACGTGCTTTCCTACTGGTTTAGCGACAAAATAGTGCTTTCAATGCACAAGGCAAAAGAAATTAAGTTTGCCGACAACAAAGAGCTTTACCGCATTGTAGAAAACTTGGCCATTACCGCGGGACTCCCAATGCCAAAGCTTTACATTGTGGAAGAGCAACAGCTTAATGCCTTTGCCACAGGGCGCGATCCAAAACACGCAGTTGTTGCCGTCACTCGCGGGCTACTAGAAAAGTTAAACAGAACAGAGCTTGAAGGAGTGCTAGCGCACGAGCTAAGCCACATTGGCAACCGCGATATGCTTGTTTCCACCGTTGCCGTTGTTTTAGTTGGCTTTGTAGCCATTCTTTCCGATATTTTCCTTCGCTCTATGTGGTTTGGCGGGGGACGAAAAAAGGACAATCAAATGATGATAATTATCGGCATTGCCTTTGCCATTTTAGCCCCAATTTTCCTTCGCCTTATGCGCCTTGCCATTTCTCGCCGGCGCGAATCTTTAGCTGACGCCAGCGGAGCGCTCTTAACGAGATATCCTGAAGGGCTGGCCAGCGCACTAGAAAAAATTGCCCAAGATCAAACCCCAATGAAGCGAAACAACAACTCTACCTCCCACCTTTGGATAGACGACCCCTTCAACCATCTGGGCGATGCAAAAACCCCATGGCTACATAAGATATTTATGACCCACCCACCAATATATGAACGTATTAAGGCTCTAAGAGGCGAGTAAGACAAAAAACACTATGGCACGGCTTGCCCTGAGCTTGCCGAAGGGTGACCCACCCACCAATATATGAACGTATTAAGGCGCTCCGTGATCAATAAGGATAAAACAATTTATAAAACGGCTTGTGCTGAGCCTGTCGAAGCATGACGCATCCGCCAATATACGAACGTATTAAAGCCCTGCGCGGAGAATAGCTGATACAATAAGGCTATGTTTGGTGACTTCGATTTAAAAAACATCAATCTGGCTACTTGGGAAGGCGCAAACTACATAGACCGCTGGACCATTCCTCATATAGTTACCGGCTTTACGCTTGCTTTGCTTTTTCCATTTCTTGGCTTCTCCAGAAGGACATCTTTTTTTATTGCCGCAGTTTTGATAGTTATGTGGGAAGTGTATGAAATTGCTATGGGAATATACGAGCCAGAGGTAAATAGGATTATGGATGTAGTCGCTGGCCTAGTTGGCTACGGATTTGGCTTTTTAGTAAACGAAAAAAATTCAACAGAAGTAAAAAAATACAGCCTAATCGTGGGCTTCCTTGTGGGAGTTATCACCAGCGCCATCGGCTGGCTAGCCTACATTGGCGGAGCCAGATAAGGCTGGAAACCTTAGCCAAAAACTTGTACTCTAAAGCTTCTATTGGAGGCGTCGCATAGTGGTCTAGTGCACCACCTTGGAAAGGTGGCAGTCCCGAAAGGG
>JAUYME010000046.1 GCA_030699515.1 bacterium | reverse complement strand
AAGCTTTTGAGCGTTGAGGATGTTCATGCGCTCATTTTAGAGAGGCTAAGCCCTCTTTAGGAAATTTCTAATTTCCAATTGACCCAATTTCCAAACAATAGCGGATAATATTTTAGTGAAATTTATAGTTTCACTACTAGACAGTTAGATTTGTCTTTGTTATTCTCTGGTCCATGGAACTTTCTGCAACAAAACGTGATGTGCTGGGAAGGGCTGTGGGAAAGCTTAGAAAAGAAGGCAAAATCCCGGCAGAACTTTATGGAAAGGGCATTGAAAATGCTCATTTAAGCGTGGACAGTAAAGAATTTAACAAGGTTTTTGAGGAGGCCGGAGAAAGCACCATGATTGACTTGATGGTTGATGGCAAGAAAACCCTCGTTTTAATACAAGACGTTTCTGAGCACTTTTTAACCGGCGATGTAATCGCAATAGATTTTTACCAGCCAAAACTGGATGAGGAAGTTACCGTTTCTGTACCAATTGTATTTGAAGGCGAATCCCCTGCCGTTAAAGATTTGGGCGGGATCTTTATTCCCTCTCTTGAAGAACTTGAAATTGAAGTGCTGCCAACGGAAATTCCGCATGAATTTAAGGTGGATATTTCTTCTTTGAAAGAAATCGGAGATCACATTACCGTTAAGGACATTCCAATGCCAAGTGATAAAATTAAAGTTTTAGTTGATGAAAATACCGCTATCGCTTCTGTAATCGCTAAGATGACTGAGGAGGAAGATGCGGCAATGAGCTCAGCGGCTGATGTGGAGTCTGTTGAGGTTGAGGGCGAAGAGGCAAAAGAAGCGGTTGAAGGCGAAGCCGAAGGAGAAAAACGGGAAGGATCAGAAGCTTCTAAAGAAGAAGAGTCTAAGGAATAGTGAAGCAAACCGTGCAAGCCGGAAAAACGGGCTAAAAGCCCGTTTTTTTTAAAATGTTATAATGTGAGCGTGGAAATTGAAAAATATATTTTCACACTCACTTGAGGAGCTATGAATCCCGAACGAAGCAATATTGTGCATAAAGCTATGTTTATTTTGAAACTTTGTTTAGTGTATACAGGTCGTTGTTTAATTAATCAGCAACGGACGCAGCACTGCGTCCTGCTTCGTACGGGATGAATAAACGCCCCAGTACTTTTGTTGACATTAAATCGGAGAAAACTCACTCATTTTCTAAGCGGGAAGACAGGGTGGACTTAAGCTTGCCGCTCAAGAGAATTCCTTTGCGGGGGGCTATTAAATTTTTGTCTGTTTCGCTAATTGTTGTTTACTTTATTTTTGGTCTTGTAATCGCCCCAAACTCTGCAGATCTTTTTGCTGCCTCAAAGGCTGAAGACGAGCGAGCTGCTTTAGAAAAAGAGTTGAAAGAGCTTGAGGCAAAGAGCAAAGAACTTGCCGCTGTAAGAGACCAGTATAGGGCGCAAGGCAATACTTTGGCGTCTGAAGTCAATAGGCTGGACGCAGAAATTGCGGCTCTGAACAATCAGATTAGAATTATTACGCTCAATCTAGAGCGGCTTGGGACTGAGATTGTTGAAACAGAAGGAGAAATTATCAGCACAGAAACCAGCTTGGAGAAAAGCAGGAAGGCGGTAGCTAGTGCGTTGCAGTTTATGTATGAAAAGGATCAAGAGAGTTTGGTAGCAGTGCTCTTAAAGAACCCTAACTTGAGCGATTTTTTTACAGAGTTTAACGACTTAATGGACATTCAAAATACGCTGCGCCAGAGAATTAAGGAAATGACTGAGCTAAGGAATAGCCTTTTGGAAGAAAAGGATCTTTTATCAATGCAAAAAGAAGAGGTGGCAGCTTTAGCAATATTTCAAAGAGAGCAGGCAAGAGCGATTGCTTCCACAAAAAACGTAAAGGGTGATTTGCTGGAGAAAACCAGGGGTAATGAAGCTGCATATCAAGAGCTTTTGGAGGATAACGAAGCCAAGGCGGCCGCAATTAGAAAAAGAATCTTTACTCTGCTTGGCGGAGGGGAAATGAGCTTTGAGGATGCCTATAACTTTGCAAAGTATGCGCAAAATTTAACCGGAACGCGCGCCGCGTTTCTGTTGGCAATTTTGGATAAAGAGAGTGCGCTTGGAAAATATGTTGGAAGCTGTACTTATCACACGGCTATGGCGCCTGGTCCGCCAACTTCAAAAAGAGATGATGTTACCCCCTTCCTTCAGATTACAAAAGAGTTGGGGTTAGATCCGGAAAGCACAATGGTGTCTTGCCCTATTAGCCAAGATGGAGCTTATGGAGGAGCGATGGGGCCAAGTCAGTTTATTCCAACTACTTGGATGTTTTACAAAGACTTGGTTGCAAAGCTTACCGGCAATAGCCCGGCAAGCCCTTGGAGAAATGAAGATGCTTTCGTTGCAACCGCTCTTTATATTAAAGACGCACTTAATTCTTGCGGTCAGTACAGTGGAACCGAACAGGAGCGTTGCGCTGCGGCTAGATATTATGCGGGAGGAAACTGGTCCAGGCACTTGTGGACTTATGGAGAAAGGGTAATTCAGAGAGCGGCACAGTTTGAGGCGGACATAAAAATTATTCAGTAAACACAAAGTGTTTACTGAATAATTTTTAGGACATGGGATGCAGGAAGTAGGATGTAGGGCCGGAAGCGAGCTAAAGCTGGCTTATTAAAAAGAATTATATAATATATTCCGTAATATATTATATAATTCTTTTATTTATGGCTTAAAACGCCAGTGTTTATGCGCCTTAGCGCGTTGTGGTTTGCTGAACCACTATGCACACCACTGCGGTGACTGCTTTTTTACTTTGAATTTAGAATTTGCTTGCTCCCCTGTTTTGCTATAGGCCTATAGCTCCGTACGGTTAACTGTACTGTAAACGCAGGGAGCTTGCGCTTCCCTAGCCCTTGGGGTAGCTTTGATGTATGCCAAGTAAAATTGAAAAAATTCTTCAGGAAGCGATGGCTTCTAAACATATCGGGGTTGAAAGACTGCAATCGCTAACGGAAATTCCAAGTCATTTTTTGGACGCACTTTTGGTTTCTGACTTTGAGAATTTGCCG
>JAUYME010000044.1 GCA_030699515.1 bacterium | reverse complement strand
GCACTGGTGCGTCCTGTTGCTGGTTAATTAGACGACGATTCTTTGCTGTCGAACTTGATTTCAGTATAAACATGGTTTTAGTCAGTATATTGTTTCGTTCGGGATTAGTTTGGAAGCTCTAGGTCTTGATCTATACTTTGGCTTTTAAATTCTCCTTGCACGCCAAGTACTGTAAATATGCCTTGGATAATGAAATATGCGGCACCTGCTATAAGCATAGCAACAATTGTGGAGGTAATTATCTTTTTTCCACTGGCAACACGTTCTGCACTACCTGCTGAAGTAAGGATAACAAATCCGCCCCAAGCAATGAATGCGGCTCCCAGTGGAAAACCAATGATGATAAGCCAGTTGATAAAACGGTTAATTAGGAGGACAAATTGCTTGTAGCCGCAACCTCCATTTTCCGGTGGGGCTGCTGGATCGCATTTGAAAATTTCTCGGTCAAAAAGGCTTTGGCCGTGGGCAATTTTTGTTTCAAAAGCAGGCATCAGTGCTGAGCCCAGCAGTGCTACAATTGCCAGCGCGAGAATGGTTGCTTTAATTTTGTGCGTCTGCATTTTCTTTTAGTAGTTGGCCAATTTCTGCTTCGGATTTTGAAATTGCTGTTCTTGGGTCTGCTTGGGCGTTAAGAACAGAGCGGATCATGTTTGAAAATGACTGATCAACAAACTCTTTGTTTATTATGTACCAAGAATCGGCAGTTAAAATTTGACGGGCTAAAAATTCTTTGTTTGGGTTTGCGCTAAGTTGGGCAATTAGGCTAAGGAGGGCAGGCGCTCTGTTGGTGAGGCTGCTGTAGCTGCTCATTGCTTCTTGGTTGAGCACTGTGTTGCCAATAAAGCCCCAGGCAAGACTCTGGTTTGGGCTGGTGTTGGCAACCGCAAAACCCCAATAGCTGGCGTAGTTAGTGGCTTTTTGACTGTCCTCGTATTGAGGAAGGGAAGCAATACCTAAATTGATAAAGGGATTTTTTTGTTTAAGACTGTTTTCTTTGCTGGCGTAGTCTATAAGAATGGCCAGGTCTTCGCTTGCGAATACATCTTCTGCGTTTCTCATTTCTTCATTCCAGCTGTAGTTTGCGTTAGCCGGATTAGCGTAGCTTAGGTAGCGGCGCAGGCTGTTTTCTCCACCGCTTGCAAACCTTGCTTCGCGTTTATCTTGCGAGGTCATTTGAACCTCGTCTTGAAGCATAAATAGGCTTAGAATGTCAGCGGCATTTGGAATATTTGTTCGTGAGGCACCCAGGGCGATGGCGGCTCGAACAATGCGGCCGGATTCTGTTTTTTCCACGAGGCGAGGGATTAACTGATTAAGCTCTTCCCAACTTGAAGGCGCTCTGACAATTCCTTCATTGTTAAAGATGTCTCTATTGTAGAAAAGAGTAAGGGTATCAATATATAAAGGCAGTGCATAGGTTCTTCCGTCTTGATAAAAGTCTTTGGCAACTACATCGGGGAAATCGTTTCTTAGACTTTCAAGCGGGTATTGGGTTTGGTCTAAAAATGCCATCTTATCTTTGTGCTCAGGGATCCAACTGCTGTGTACCATAAAAATGTCCGGCCCGCGTCCGCCGGCAAGAGCGTTGATAAGCTGGGTTTCATAGTTGGCTGGATTAAAGCTTTGATAGCTGATGTTTACTTCCGGATATAAGGCCTGATAGGAGGCAATGAGAGAAGAGCTGATAACGGAGCTATTATCAACTCCCCAAATTAAAAGTTCTCCGCTAACTATGTCTTCGCCTGTGCTTCTAAGGCCGGGGAGTATGCCCATAAATACAAGTACCAAAAGAAGCACTATAAAAAGGACTACGGAGATGATGATAATTTGGACTTTGCTTGGGTGCATTGGAGTAATCGCCAATAATGCTAATTAAGGCCAAGGTAATAATGCGAATTAAAACATTACCTAAATTTTATCACAGAGAATAGGATTTAGGAGCTAGGAGCTTGGAGTTAGCAAAAGAATTATACAATTCTTTTTATAGGTCTTGTGTGACGTATAAGACTAATAAGTCGGATAGATCCTTCGCTACGCTCAGGATGACAAAAAGAATTCTAGTATTTAGTTGCGAATCCAAGGCCATTTCTGGAGGTCGGACTTCCGCAGGACTTTAGCTCTTTTCGTCATTCTGAACGTAGTGAAGAATCTGGGTTATGTAAAAGAGGTAGACGGCTAGAGATTCTTCGCTACGCTCAGGATGACAGAGTGAGCCGTTTTTCTTAAAAGCAGATAATGCTTATTAGCTTGTCGCTTTTAGCTACATTCATAATGCGTACTCCTTGAGTGTCTCGGCCGGCTTTTCTAATGCTTGCTATATCTGTTCTGATAATTTGGCCTTTGGCGGAAAGAGCAATTAACTCTTTCGTTTCACTAATGATGCGCGCATCCATTAATTCGCCGGTTTTAGAAGTGATTTTTGCAGTTTTAACCCCGCTTCCTCCGCGCGATTGCACTTTGTATTGGGTTAAGGGAGTTTGCTTTCCGTAGCCATTGCTCATAACAACCAAGAGATTTGCGCTTTTGGCATCTTCGGTTTTGATAATGTTCATTGAGCTGACATCATCGTCTTTTCTCAACTTAATGCCCTTTACGCCTGCAGCGGTTCTACCCATTGCACGAACCTGGTTTTCTTTAAAGCGAATAGATTGCCCTTTTGTGCTTGTAAGAATAATTTCGTCTTTTCCGCAGGAAAGGCCAACCCACTTGAGCATATCGTCTTTCTTTAGAGAAATAGCGACAATGCCGTTTTTTCGAATATTTTGAAAATCCTCCAGCGGAGTCTTTTTTACAAGGCCGTTTTTGGTGGCCATGGCCAAGTGGCAACCCGCCAGTTCTTTGGTGCTGTTGGGATAGGTCACTACCGCTTTTACGGTTACATCAGTTGGAATTTCCAGGAAATTGTGAACGGGCTTTCCTTTTGCCGTTCGGCTAGCAAGCGGAATTTCGTAAACTTTGGTTTGATGAACCCTGCCTTTGTCGGTAAAGAAGAGAATGTTGTCGTGAGTATTGGTATAAATTATTTGGCGCAGGAAGTCTTCGTCGGCAACGTTTGAGCCAATTAGGCCTTTGCCGCCCCTGTGCTGGGTCTTAAAACTTTTTGGTGAAAGGCGTTTAATGTAACCTCCTTGAGAAAGAGTAATAATGGCTTCTTCTTTTGGAATCAGGTCTTCTTGTTCAAATTTCTGAATTCCTCCGGCAATTACCCTGGTTCGGCGCTCATCGCCAAACTGCTTTTGCACTTCTTTCAGCTCGTCTTTTAAAACAGCAAGAATTTTCTTTGGGTTGCCCAATAGTTCTTTAAGCTCTTTGATAAGTTTTTTCTTTTCGGCCAGTTCATCTTCAATTTTTTTTCTCTCCAGTGCGGCAAGAGTGGAAAGCTTCATTTCCAAAATGGCGTTGGCTTGAATTTCGCTAAGCTTAAATTTAGTAATCAGGTTTTTCTTTGCCTCGTCTCTGTCTTTAGACTTTTTGATGGTGGCAATGATTTTATCAATGCTCTTTAGCGCTTTTGAAAGCCCTTCTAATACATGGGCTCTTTCCTCAGCTTTCTTCAGTTCGTATTTTGCCCTGCGGGTAACAACTAATTTACGGTGATCAATGAAAGCCTCAAGGATGTCTTTTAAGGACATAATCTCCGGCTGAAGGCCGTTTTCAGTTAGTGCAACCATGTTGAGGTTGAACTTCTTTTGCAGATCGGTGTAGGTGTAAAGCTGGTTGAGGATTTTTTGCGGGTTTGCGTCCGGTTTAAGCTCAATAACAATACTCATCTCTTTGGCGCTGTGATCTTGAATGTCTTTGATGCCGTCAATTTTCTTGTCTTGAACAAGAAGAGCCATCTTTGCGATAAGCTCGCTTTTGTTTACCTGATAGGGGATTTCGCTAATTTCAATGGTGTATTTTTGTTTGCCGGAACTTGTCATTTCTTTTATTTCAGCAACGCCACGCATCACAATTCCGCCTTTTCCTGTGGTGTAGGCTTCTTTAATATCTCTTTTATTGAAAATTATTCCGCCGGTTGGAAAGTCTGGCCCTTTGATAAATTCAAGCAAATCTTCGGTGCTAGCTTTTGGATTATCGGAAAGGTGCAAGGTGGCATCTACCACTTCGTTTAAGTTGTGGGGAGGAATGTTGGTGGCCATTCCAACGGCAATTCCGGCGGTTCCATTTAAAAGCAGGGTAGGGAGTTTGGTTGGAAGATATTTTGGCTCTTCTTTGGTATTGGAATAGTTTGGCTGCCAATCTACGGTTTCTTTTTCTATGTCGGTTAGATAGGACTCTGCAATTTTTGACAACTTAGTCTCCGAGTACCTCATTGCCGCTGCTTCATCGCCGTCAATACTGCCCCAGTTTCCTTGACCAAGGCAAAGAGGATAGCGAAAAGTAAAGTCTTGAACCATTCGCACAATCGTTTGATAGATAGATTGGTCGCCGTGAGGGTGATATTTACCCATCACTTCTCCGGTGACATCCGCGGATTTTCTAAACTTTGCATCAGAGCTAACTCCGCTGTCCCACATACTCCAAAGAATTCGGCGCTGTACCGGCTTTAAGCCATCACGCACGTCTGGCAAAGCACGGGAGACAATAACACTCATGGCGTAATCCAAATACGAATCACGAAGCTCTCCGGTAATTTCTGTTGGAGTTACGTGCTTATCTTCTTGCGGTTTTTCTTCTTTTTCTTTTTTTGCCATATTTGTTTTTGTCTTTCTATAAACTATAAACTATCCCCTATAACCTCTCTTTCCCTATTTTTCAATTGTAATTTCGTTTTGTTCGCTGAACTTTTGCTGGAAGTAAATAATAGTTTGCGCGGTTCTCATTCTTAGTTTGCGAATTAAGCTTTCATCATTATCACTTTTGCGTTCAATGCTTAGGAGGGTACTGGGCTTTGTTAAATCTATAACATCATCAATTGATTTTACCCAGATAAATAATACAAGGATCATGGTGATGGAAGTGAGAGCCACAACCCAGCGCATTCTGGATTTTGGGCTGGAACTTCTAATCCTTTCCAAGCCTTGTATGATTTTTTTCCTCATACCGTCAGATGTTAACTATCGGCACCAAGCGCGCCGATAGAACACTAACGGCACACGTCCCGCTTAAATTAAGCTTTTTAATTTTCACCATTTCTGCTTGCATAGTAAGTAGATTGTTTTGTTCGGGACTCTATATTTTCAAAAGAGCAACTTGCATTTTCTCGCTTAAATCTTTTCGTTTTATCGTCAGCTTGTCTTGGGCCTGTGCACTCATTCCCAATTCTTTAAGGAAGGCTTCCGGGCCGTCAGCTTTTCTCTTCAGGTCTTTCACTTTGAAATGTGTAGGAATTAGAAGGCGAGGCTCAATTTGACGCACGATTTTTGCCGCTTCTTTTGTTTCTAAAAGTCCGCCATTGCCTGCCGGTACGAATAAAATATCAATATCGCCAATCTCTTCAATGATGCTTGGATCGGCAAAGTTGGAAATTTCGCCAAGAAAACCAAGGCTCATGTCGTCAAAACGAAGCTTATAAACAGTTTTAAGCGTTCCGTTACTGGAGCTATTTTTCAATGCCCAGCCGGTTATTGGCACTCCCTTTACTTCGTAGTCTCCGGGGCCAAGAATTTCATGAGTTTCTTCGCTTTCATCTCTCTCTATTCCCTTATTGGGAGCGGGGGGATTGAGCTTTGTTTTAACAATAATATCCGCCTTAAATTTGGGCTTTGCGAGGCCCGATTCTTTTTCGTTTGGATCGGTCATTATTGTGAGAGGGCCGGCGCTAATCTTAAAGCAGCCTTCTCCGTACCACTGTATAACCATTTGCTAGATATTAGACAATTAGATGATAAATATTAGACAGCAAAAAACCGAGAGTACTGAATAATGCAGGCCGTCTCTATCAGATAGTGCCTGCATTTGCTTACCGCTATTTTAGCAGAAATTTAGCGCTTTTTCAATAGGGGATGGACATAAAACGCCCCATTTTTAGGCATTTGTAAAGGTATTGACAAATCTTTTGAATTTGTTATAATGCGTCTAC
>JAUYME010000038.1 GCA_030699515.1 bacterium | reverse complement strand
CTAGCCTCCATTGCGTCTTTTAGCATTGGAAGGGTAAGGCCGTCTATTTTTACATCCATTTGCATTGCAGTTACTCCGTCTTGTGTACCGGCTACTTTAAAGTCTGCATCGCCAAAGTGGTCTTCGGGGCCTTGAATGTCGGTAAGGATTTTGTAGTTTTTAGCATCGTCGCTGGTGATTAAGCCCATAGCAATTCCGGCTACCGGCTTTTTTAGCGGAACACCGGCGTCAAGAAGTGACATTGTGCTTGCGCAAACTGTTGCCATAGAGGAGCTTCCGTTTGAGCTTAGAATTTCTGATACTACACGCACTGCGTATGGGAATTCTTCCAAGTCTGGAAGCATGTTTTGCAAGGCTTTTTTGGCCAGCATTCCGTGGCCTATTTCTCGCCTGCCTGCGCCTCTAAACATTCCTGTTTCCCCAACAGAATATGGAGGGAAGTTGTAGTGAAGCATAAAGCGACTCTTACCAACGATAAAGGTGTTTTCCAAAATCTGATCTTGGCCCGGAGGGCCAATGGTGGTAACGGCGAGGGCTTGAGTTTGGCCTCGAGAAAAGTAGGCGCTTCCGTGGGTTCTGGCAAACATGCCAACTTCGCTGTTTAGCTCGCGCACTTCATCCATTTTTCGGCTGTCTACACGCAAGTCTTCATTTAGAATGCGCTCGTGCATTCGCTGGTCTATTAGCTTGTCTATGTAAGCATTGGCAAGGGCAATTTGGCCTGCATCAACCTCTGTTGCGGTGAGTAAGTCTTTTAATTCTTCTTCCAAGGCTTTGATGTTTTTATGCTGCACTGCTTTGTCTTTTGTATAGATTGCCTCATCAATCTTTCCTTTTACAGCTTCTTCTATGGTCTTTTTGTTTTCGTCGGTAAGGGTTTGAACTTCCACTTGAGCCTTTTCTTTACCAATTTCTTTTATAATTTTTTCCTGAAACTCTACAAGAGAGGCAATTTCTTTTTGTGCCATTTCAAAGGCGGCAGCAATTTCGTCTTCTTTGCCATCTATTCCTTCTAGCTCGATCATATTGATTCTATCTTTGGTTCCGGCTACAAAGGCATCAAAGCTAAACTCTTTCTTTGGAAACGGAGTATCTATGTTTTTAGATAAAGCGGCTTTGCCTGGGTTTACTCCAAGGTCGCCGTTTTCGCGAACAAGGCGAACACCGGCCACTGGCCCGTTCCATGGAACAGATGAAATTGATAGGGCAACGGAGCTTGTTAGTAGAGCAAGGAAATCTTGACTTTGTTCTGTGTCAAAAGACATTGGCGTAATGACCAGCTGAATTTCGCGCCTCATATCTTGGTTAAAGAGTGGGCGAATTGTTCTATCTATTAATCTTCCGGCTAGCACACTTTCGTCGCTTGGACGTCCCTCCCTTCTAATGAAACGAGCACCTAAGATTCTACCAATGGCATGAAATCTCTCTTGGTACTCAATTCTAAGTGGAAAATAGGGCATTTCCACATCCTTTTCACTCATTACTACAGTGACTAAAATTGCACTGTCTCCGTAACGGCCAATTACCGCGGAATTTGCTTGCAGGCCCAGTTCGCTGGTTTCAAAGCTTAGCTTTTTACCAGCATAATCCATTTCAAATACTTTCTTATCTAACATAGTTGTTTGTTATGTAAATCGCGGATCTACACGCGGATCTTGGCGCCGAAATTTTTTCGGCGTCCGCGGATCTACACGCAGAAGCGACCTTACGCTTAGTGCAGAAACCCTCTTCTTTACTAGCCATTTAATGGCCAGCAATGAACAGAATTACTACACTTTTGCGCGTTATTTATAAATTATCTTTTTTACCGCCTGGTTTTTTTGTTTGGTTTGGGCGTCTTTTTACCGCACCCTTTTGACTTTTGTGTTGAATTTTACTTAAGACCTTTGGAATGTTTTCTATGCCAATAAACTTGTCGCAAACCTCTTTGAGCTTACCATTAGTGCTTTGAGAAAATGCGGCAACAATCACCTTTTTGCCTTTGCCCCACTGCAGATAATTAACAAGAGGAATAAAGTCTCCGTCTCCGGTTAAAAGGACGACAACATCCAGGCCATCGGAAATTCTAACTGCATCAATTGCCATGCCCACATCCCAATCGGCCTTTTTGGCTCCGCCCGGGTAAACTTGGATATCCTTCATTCTTAGTTCAATTCCGGCTTTTTTTAGAGCATCAAAGAAACTGGACTCGCTTTTACCGGTGGTGGTTTCCAGCATTCCATTTTCTGTTGGAAGAATTGTTTCGCTTTGCACCACATATGCGAGTGCGCGAATAAGCTTGTTGTCGGCAACAAGCACTTTAATTAATTCGTTGTAGTTAACACGAGAGTCAAAAAGGTTTTTTGCACTGTGATATAAATTTTGAATATCTATGAAAATCCCTACTCTCTTTCCTTCGTATGTAATCATGCCAATTTTCTTGAAATTTATTTATAAATTTCACTAGAAAATTGAGCACCCTATGAGATGCCCGAAGGGCTATCTCTTTTGGGTATTCAATTTCTTTATTGTTATTGTTTTTAAAATTTTTCTGGCTACCCCAGAGAGATAGTGAAAGTCTTTCACATCTCACGGGGTAAAAACAATAGTCTAGGAAAAACCTACTATTGTTTTTATTTCTTAAGCCCCAATTTTTTCACAAGAGCTTTGTAGCCCTTGGCATTGTTTTTTTCAAAATATGCGAGCAAGCGTCTTCGCTTTCCAACCATCATTAAAAGTCCTCTTCGGCTGTGGTTGTCTTTCGGGTTCTTTTTCAAGTGCCCGGTTAGCTCGTCTATTCTTTTTGTTAAAATTGCAACCTGAACAGGAACAGAGCCGGTATCTTTATCGCTCTGCTTATGCTCGTTAATTGCTCGCCTTTTCTTTTGTGTACTTAACATTAGCTATTTATCATTAATAACGTGGGTAATAATACCTTTATTCTTCAGATTTGTCAATATCTTCTCCTGCCCCGTCCGAAGCTGATTCGTTAGAATCGTTGCTTTGTTCGGGGTCGCCCTTTTCTTCTTCGTTTCCTTCGCTTACTTCGTCTATTTCGTCCACTACTTTCTTTTCTTCAGATTTTTCTTTTGTTTTTTCTACATCCTGCTCCCTACTTCCTTCACCCTCTCTTTTACTTCCTTTAAGCTTCAAGATAATTCGCTTTTCTTCAGGCTTAATAGAGTCAATTACAAAGGTATATTCTTTGCCTAGCTCGAGCTTAGCCTTCATTTCTTCTACGCCGCCAAACTCGGAAACGTGGATAAGGCCCTGAATATCTTCATCTAGGCCGATGAAAGCTCCAAACGGATTAAAGCGGGATACCCTTCCTTTAATTTCTTGGCCGGCTTCGTATTTTTCGCCAATTTTTTCCCATGGGTTTTCTTTAAGAGCTTTGAGGCTTAGCGATACTCGGCCGTTTTTAATTTCTACAATTTGAGCCTTTACTTTGTCGCCTACTTTTAGCACTTCTTTTGGATCTTCAATAAGGCGGTGGTCAATTTCGCTAATGTGAATTAAGCCTTCTATTTCCGGCTGGTCTTTAAATTTGATGAAGGCTCCAAAATCGGCAACTCCAGATATTTCTCCTTCAACAATTGAACCTTCCTTGTATCCGCCAAGAAGCTCTTTGATGCTTTCGCCGGCTACTTCACGCTCGGAAACGATAAGTTTGTTTGAGCTTTGGTTTGAATTGATGATTTTTACCTGAAGCTTTTTGCCAATAAGGCCTTTTAGTTCTTCAAGGATTTTTTCTTTGTTGCCGTCTTCTACTCTTGGGTAGTGGTCGTTGGCTAGCTGACTAGCAGGCAAAAAGGCTTTTACGCCCTCCACTTCTGTCATAAGTCCGCCGGAATTTGCTCCGGTAATGGTTACGGTAATTGGCTTGTCTTCATCTTTAACTTCGTTTACCTGAACCCAAAGCTTTTGCTTGCCAGCTTCTGCGAGAGATAGGTCTACATAGCCATCTTCGTCTTCTTGATCTAAAACTTTTACGCTGGTTCGCTCTCCGATTTCAAGACTCTTAAGTATTTCTGAAGAATTTGAAAATTCTATTCCATAAACTCGGCCGGTGCCGAATTTACCAAGGTTAAAATATGCGACTCTTTGGCCTTTGCTTATTAATGTAGCGTCTACAAAGTCGCCTTCTTTAATTTCTTTAATTATATCTGCGCCATCTTTTACAAGATTTGTGAGCACAGATGCGTTTTTTTCGGTTGTTGGCATAGTGGTTTAGGTTATAGGTTGTAGTTTATAGGTTATAGAAAACGGAATGCAAAACTACAGAATCTGCCTGCCCGATACGTTTTGTGTCGATGTGGGCGGGCATCTATTCTCGCTTTTAAGCGATAATAACAAAAAACAAACCTTCTGATTATTATAATAAGAATTTTGGAAGGCAGGTTTGTTGGCGCTTCCAAAGCTCTTTAAAGGTGGGCTAATACTAGCAATAAAGCTTCTTTGGCGTCAAGGGCAAAGAAGCTAGTGAGTAGGCAGTAGTTAGTAGTGAGTAGAAAGAGCTAAAAACGGACGCGGCGCGGGCCTCCCGAGGGGGAAGCCCGCGCCGTTGCGCGGTGGGGGGGGTGAGGGTGGTGAGCGCGCTGCGAAGGCTAGGGGCCAAGGATGGAAGGGTCCAAGGCTTTGCGAGCGACGATGTTGTCGATCTCGCCACGCCTGAAGCATGCCTGGCCAGAGAAGCGAAACATGCGAATCTCTCCTTCGCTGACGAGGCGCTTGAGACGGTTCTCGGTGATGCTGAGGCGCTCGAGCACTTCGTTGAAGCTGTAGAATTCGTCGTGGTTCCAAGACGGAAGCTCCTGGTGCTTGCTGACCTTTCCCTTACGCATACGCAGGAATAGGCCTATGATCCAGACGAAGGGATTCTTCATGATTCTCTCCAGGTGTGCCGGCCGATTCCGGATATTTTTAACCTAACTTTTTGTATGAAAAAGGGCAAGGAAGAACATGTAACATTTAACCTGTAGCATGTAATAAGCATAATAAGAGAGGACGTAGGACGTAGGATGTAGAAAGGCAAAGAAACATCAAAAACGGACGCGCTCCACAATCCTGCTATGCCGCGGCATAGCAGGATTGTATGGAGGTTTTCCGTTGTGGGCAGTAGTGGTATGGGGTGTGGTGGAGGTAGTGGTCTGGGTGGCAGATGCCAGGATTTCCTTGATGCGCCTAGCTAATTGATGCTTGATAGATACTTTCTATTGAGCTAGCTAGCGTAGCGTTAAACTCTTCATCGCTTTGATTTACAGAGAGCCCTTCTGTTAACGCTCGGCTAAAGCTGGCTATCATACCAGTGTTTCTGGCAAGTTTCTCGTTTGCCTCTACGCGGCTATAGCCTCCAGAAAGTGCGGCTACACGCACAACATTGTTATGTGCAATGAGATCTTTGTAGAGATTATCTGTATCGGGAAGGGTGAGTTTTAGCATGACAAGCTCGTTATCAGAAAGCTTATCTAAATGAGACTTAATCTTTTTTTCTAAGATTTCCTCTATCTCAGCCTTATTTTCAGCATGAATATTTACCTCCGGTTCAATAATAGGCACAAAGCCCTCGGCAATAATTTGCTTGGCTACTTCAAACTGTTGGTTAACGAGCTTCTCAATGCCTTTTTCGTTTAGGCCGTTAATTAACGAGCGCATCTTTGTTCCAAAAATATGTTTTTCCTGTGCAAACTCAAGAAGCTGGTCAAGCTGGGCAATTGGCTTCATTAACTGCACGCCATTTTCTTCATCTGCTAGCCCACTATCAATTTTTAGGATGGGAATGATACCCTTCTCTTCCCAGAGATAGTCGGCGGTACTCTTGCCTTCAACTTGGCGCGCAACCGTATCCTTAAAAAGTATGGCTGCCAAAACCTTGTCTTTATTAAAAGAGGGCGAAGTTACAATGCGAGTGCGCATTTTATGTACAAAATCAAACATCTCACTTTCGTTTGAGTACTCAGTTTCTTCAATGCCGTAGTTTTTTAATGCTTTTGGAGTTGATCCCCCGCTCTGATCAAGGGCAGCGATAAAGCCCAAGGCATTTTTCATTCTGCTAAGTTGTTCTTGATTCATATTGTTTACTAGGTTATAGGTTGTAGGTGATAGGTTATAGAAAACTAAGAAATGAAGAGAATTACGTCAGTGCTATAGAGACTATACCCCAATTTAGCCTGAAATAAACGCCTGCCTGCCGGCAGGGCTCATACATTTAGCTGGCGCCGTATAAAATAATGCCGCCTGTTGTAGAGGCGGTGGCGGAAGCGCTAAATTAGTAGCAAGTAGCATGTAGCAAGTAGTAAGTACAAGTTGCTACGGATTACACTCCAGAGGAGGGCAGGCGGATTAAATACGGATATACAAATAAGATTTAGGGGCGGGCTTGCCCGCCGTAGCTCGCAGAGCGAAGGCGGGTGGGTGCGATCTTTCGACCGCACCCTCGCGGTGGATGGGCTACATATCGGTGTTTATAGCCTCATCTTTCTGGAGAATTGAATGGTGAGCAGAACAGCTGCGGTGAGGATGAGTCCTCCGAAGATCGCGCCCTGCCAGCCTCCGCTCTTCCACCCTATGAGGATGATGAGCGCCATACAGATGATGTAGAGTATGGTCTCGAACTTGAACATAGCAACCGCTCCTTTCTGCCGCTTGTTAGCGGCTATTGTTCCGTTCGGCCTTCTGCCGGGCGATGTTACGCTCACCCAGGAAGGTGCAGAGGAAGAAGAGCAGCCCGATGGCGGCTCCTGCGCCGATCCCGCCAACTGTCCCCTCCTTGATGCTCGTGAGCAGACCGGTGATGGTTCCCAGAATCGTGGCGGCGATGAAGTGTCCCAGAAACAGTGCCATGATTTTCTCCTTTCACCTTTAATCAAACACCTTTTTGGGGCGAGGGTCAACCTAGAAAGCTTTTGCGCTTTGCTCTAGAATGAGGGCTATATGATTTCTATGATTGCAGCAATGAGTAATAACCGAGTGATAGGGGTAAAAAATGATTTGCCCTGGCACCTTCCTGCTGATTTAAAACATTTTAAGGAAACCACTACCGGCAATCCTGTGATTATGGGAGAGGCCACCTACAAATCTATTGGCAGGCTTTTGCCAAACAGAAAAAATATCATTTTAACTCGCGATCCAAACTACAAAGTTGAAGGTGCTTTTATGGCCAATTCTTTTGAGCAGGCTTTTGAGCTTGCTGGCGAAGATGCTTTTATCATTGGTGGAGGGCAAATTTACAAACAGGGCTTGGAGTATGCAGATAGAATTTATATAACTCGTGTGGATGTAGAGCTAGATGGCGATGTGTTTTTTCCTGAATTTGAGAGTGATGAATGGAAGCTGGTTTCTGAGGAAAAGCACGATAAAGACAGTGAAAATGAGTACGATTACAACTTTCAAATCTACGACAGAGTAAGGTAGCTATACCGCCATGGGTGCTTTGATGGAGGGGTGAGACTTGTAATCAACAAGTCTAATTTTTTCTTTAATCCAATCTTTGTCTAGCTTTAAGTCGTCTATAGACTTGATAGATGGGTCTAGCTCTAGTGTTGGCAGCTCTAAGGCTTCGCGGCTAAGCTGTTCTTTAACTTGGTCAATGTGATTTAAATAAATGTGCGCGTCGCCTAAGTCGTGAATAAATTCGCCAGGCTCAAGCCCTGTAAATCTAGCAAGCAGAGTAAGAAGTAGTGCATAGGAAGAGATGTTGAATGGTACGCCCAAAAACAGGTCGCAGCTTCTTTGGTACATGGCTAAGTCTAGATACTTTCCTTCTCTAACAAAGCATTGGAAGAACATGTGGCAGGGTGGCAAGGCCATTTGATCTAGCTCTCCTGGATTCCATGCGGTAACTAGCATGCGTCGGTTTGCAGGATTATTTTTTATAACTTCTAGCAAATCTTCAATCTGATCAACTTCCCCGCTTTGAGAGCGCCAGCTTCTCCACTGTACTCCATATACTCGCCCCAGGTCTCCTTCAAATTTTGCCTTTTCTTTCCAGCGCGGATCATTAGCATTACCATCCCAGATGTGCACGCCAAGCTTTTGCAATTCTCGGTTGTCGGAGATTCCTTTTAAGAACCAAATTAATTCGGCGACAACACCGTAGAAAAACACTTTTTTAGTTGTGACAATTGGAAACTTTCCAGTAGATAGGTCAAAACGCATTGTGCGACGAAACAAAGCACGCGTTCCAACGCCAGTGCGGTCCACGCGCTCGTCACCCTTTTCTAAAACTTCTTTAAGGATGTCTAAATACTGCTTCATCTTATTGGAATATTAACATAAGCTTTAAATTTATGAGACTTTTGGTTAGTTTTTAAAAATTGGTGTAGAATAACCTTCATAATAGAAATAGAATAAATTTCATATGCTTTTATCAAGACCAAAAATTTTAGAACACAAAAAGGAAGGCAACATTGTTATTAGTCCTTTCGACAAAAGAAAATTAAACACCGCCAGCTACGATTTAACGCTGGGTGAGTGGTTTTATTCTGAGGGGCATCCGGAGGGGCGCGCTACGGTGCACAATCTTTACGATGAAAAAAGCCGAGATATTGTTTGGACTGGTCCGCAC
>JAUYME010000035.1 GCA_030699515.1 bacterium | reverse complement strand
TGCTCCACTTGTAACCCTAGCCAAAACCTTGCCCAAATCTTTTGAATACAAAGAAACCAAGCTGTCGTGCTCGCTAACATTTTCTTTCCCCAATACAAACGCACTGCCGTTTTGCTCGTACATAAAACCTATAGACAAATTATAACTTATTAAAAACGAAAAGGGGTGGGCGACTCGATGTACATCGGGTCGCCCACCCCAGCGGGTGTTGTGGGGGCCGGCACTAGGCCAGCCCCATCGCGCGCTTGACCTCGCCGAGCACGCGGAAAGGCTTGTGAAAGCTTTCCACCTTCTCGGCACCGTAGAGCACCATGGCCACGCTCATGACCTCCATGAGCCGTTCGGGGTTGCCGGACATGATGATGATCTTGGGGCTGAAGCCCTCACGTGCGAGAAGCCGGAGAACGTCCTCCGAGCAGCGCACCCAGCTCCCAGGCTCTGGAAGCTCACAGTCCAGAAGAAGGGTGTCTATCTGCGCACCCTCCTCCAAAATAGCGCGCTCGGCCTCAGCCAAGGTGGAGGCCCCGCGGTAGGCGCCACCAGAATGCTCAATGAGATCCCGCAGCGCTCCGCGCACCCTGTCCTCGTCTTCAACGACGAGAACGGTGAGTATCTGTTGATTGGTTCTGATGGTTCACCTCCAGGTGATTGTTTTCCACGGGATCCCGTCCCACGGTAAAGGCAAAATATACTAAAAAACAGCTTTCGTCAATTTAGCGTTAAACGGCTCAGACGTACGTGTGAGCCGTTTAAGTGTGCTCCATTCTTGAAATAGTTCAAATGAAGGACGATTTTCCAGCATCGCCATCGTTTTAAATTACATATGATGGTCTTCAACATGGTCTCCATCTCCTCCGCAACCATCAGAAAGATTCCAAACCTCGGTAATTTGTTCACCGGTAAAGGCACGCTCTTTAATTAACTTCTTTGCTAACCCTCCGTAAACATACCAACGCCAGCACTTACAACAGCAGGGGCCTTTTTCGTGCGAATGCTCAATAGCATAGTCATAGGCCTTCTGTTCTTCCGGGGTAAGCTCAATATCGTAGTAACTTATAAGTTCCTTGGCGAGATCGGCGCTGACGTTATATGGGTCAACAGGAATTTCACGAATGTCTTTATATTTCGTTAAGCCTTCAATTTGTTCGCTATAGCGATGGAAGCTCATAGGTGAACAGCAGGAACCCTGAATATGTGTTTCATCCGGCATAGTCATGATGGAATCCTTAAAAACAGCAGAACATGTAGAGTTTCCATTTTTACTTAAACGTTCAAATTCAGCCGCAAGCGCAGTACTAGCACCATGCCTCACATCATCTTCGGCATATAAGTACACTCCCCCAATAAGAATAACGGCAAGTGCGATAGCGATGTAAATATTTTTGTTCATTTAATGTATTTATTTTTGTTTGACTGATTCATAATGATTTCTTTTTTGGAGTGTTACTTTTCTTGGATTATCTGCTTATTAGTCAGTTCGGCCGCCACAACAAACACAATCCCCCAAATAATAGCGGCAAGACCCCACAAAAGACCAAGGCTTGATTCAGCGTTTGGCAACACTACTGAAGCGAGGCCGAGCAAAATTGGCAGAAATCCGGCAACCCACGCCGCAAGCCGCCAGCTCGCCTCGCTGGAGCTATGGCGAAGCGGGCCGCGGGTCCTAAAACTCGCCAAGAGGCTTACGAGGAAGACAATGAAGCTGAAAGCGGCCATGTTGCGATAGTGGCCTTCAGCTACATGTTCCTGCCCATGTTCTACTTCATCATCCATAGCCATATCGCTAGCACCGACGGACGGTGTGCTACCAGCTGGGCAGCTCACATCGGGATTGAAATCAGTAAACTGGCCGCTGGGGTTATCAATGAACCAAACATGCAACGCATAATGTTCGTGTGCTACGCCGGGATGAGCCGGCAGCTTTGTGAAGGTTTGACCAAAGAGTTGCGGCGGCTCTGATACCATTTCTGCCATAATTTCATACTCAACTCCCAACACACGATCATCAGCGTCAAACATAAATGCCTGTGGACGGTCAGCGTCAATCGGCCCCGCCAGTAGAGCTTCGTTTGTCGCATGATAGCCCATTGCGCCAAGTTCGGCTGGCTGGCCGAAACTCTCGGCGCCCAGACAGAACGTATCGAGTATGTAACCCTCGCGTTCCGCTTGCGCCACCGTGTAGCCACCGTACTGTTGCCTTACCGTCTCTATATTCTCTGCCGAATTACTACCACCATGCATGGAAGGTCTTTGATGGTTAAGGTCAAATCCAGTGTTTCTGCCCCCACCCATGCCCTGCAGGTTAATATTTGTGAAAACGAACACAGTAAGTGGCACGGCAGCGATGACAACCAGCGTGAGTAATATTCTGTTTACTTTCGCGCTGCGAATCCAATTAAACAGACCCAGCCCTGCCGGGTGGAGAATCGTTGCGATAAGCGTCAATCCGCCGAATCTGAGGAAGAGTGGCTGTGGAACCCAATTATTCGTGAGAGCGGCGGTCAAAATCATCGCAAGCCAAGCAATTATCGCTATCAGTTGGCCTGCGAAATTTTCTTTTGGCTTCCAAAGCTGACTAAAAAGTCCCACTGCGGCCGTGCCCACAATGAGCGCGAATACAAGTTCGTGAATAAGGTTGTGAGTATCCCCAGTACTGATAAACGAAAAGTGTCCCATGGCGGATATCGCACTGCCGGGCAAAAACATCATCACATTGATGTATCCGAGAAATCCCAAATAGGCCAACACGACGAGCGAGAATACTATGCGCCGCCCGCCAAGCTCTTTTAGCTTGTGCGTTAATTTCTTCATTTTATTGAGGATATCACATCTTTAAAGCAGCATTTCAGAGAATTTACACACTACTACTAGCATTATAAACTATATGTAAAGGTCAAAATTTGAAAAACTAAAGCAAAAATAGTATGGCTGGAAAAAGAATGGTGGCTGATTGTCGCAAGTTTCCTAGTAAGATGAATTGCGACGTCTATATGTCGGGAAGTAAAGAGTACGTGACTGAAGCGGCGGTTCAACATGCGGTGGGCTCGCACGGTCATAAAGACACTCCGGAGTTTCGGAAACAGATAGAAGATTTTCTCACTGAGGAAACCGCAAGCGTGTAGAACGCGCTAACAAAAATCGTCAGCACAAGGCTGACGCTTTTTTGCGTGCATTTACACTGAGCGAGTCTTCGAATCGAAGTGTGCGCGGGAGAGGACTCGAACCTCCACGCCTTTCGGCACATCCACCTCAAGGATGCCTGGCTACCAATTACAGCACCCGCGCATGATCTCAATAATACAAAAGCCCAACCCCAACCGCAACATCTTCACTCGCTCAACCCACACCCACCAGTAAAAGAAATGACCTCATTTATAAGATAGGAAATAAAAGGGCGTAGATTTACTTTTAAATACGTCGCGCAGGCTGACGAGCCGAGCGTGAAGAAAATTTTCAGCCAAAAAATTATTCTGTTATTTAAAAGTAAATCTACGCCCTGCACCAAAGTTAAGAAAAAGACGGCTTATGCGCCGTCTTTTTCTAATTCCTATACTTATTCCGTTTCTCCCGTCTTTCGTTCCTGCGCCTACTGCGTTTACTTCGCTCCTTCGCCTACTTCTCTTTCTCCTCCTTCTTCTCCATCTCTTTCTTCCTTTCTTCCCTTGCGGCTTCCTTTTCCGTATCTATTTTTTCCTGTTTCTCCTTCACGGCCTCATCAATCTTTGCTTTTTCTTCAGCAATCGCCTCCCCCAAATCTTCATCTACTGCAGCATCCGGAAGCAAGGCAAGATTCTTTTCATCGGTGATTATCGTTTTTCGCCTAATAGATTTTCTTGACAAGCCTCTGGTAAAGTACATCTTTGCGCGCCTAATTTTGCTTGGGCTGGATAAAACCTCAACTCTGTCAATCAGCGGAGAATGAATTGGAAACACCTTTTCTACTCCAACTCCGGCAACCGTAGAACGCACGGTAAAAGTAGCGCCGGCTTCATTGCCGTGCTTTCTAGCCAAAACAAGTCCTTCAAAACGTCTGATTTGCTCTTTATCACCCTCCTTGAGTATTTCAAAAACACGCACTGTGGCGCCCGGTTTTATCTTTACTGAGGTAGATTCGTTGATCATATCGCCCTAGTATACAATTTTTTTTTTATTACGCAAGAGAGAGCGCTAGCTTAATGCTAGAATATTTAAATGCAAAACAACGATCCCCAATCTCAAAAGTACAAGCGAAAACTAAGCGACATTCAAGAAGGCAGAGAAATTAAAACCGACTTTTCAAAAGAAGAACGCCGAGCCAGGCTAAACAAAGAAAAAGACAATTTTTCTGACTATCCCACAGAAATTATTATCATCGCCATTCTCCTTGTACTAATAATTCTCTACGCTGTCACCGGTTTTTTCCAAAGTGTTTAAAACCTTCTCTAAATCATCAGCCAATGGCGCCTCTATTTTATAGTTATCAAATTCAAGGCTCTTTGCGTGCAAAAAATGCCTTTCAAGTCCCGCAATGCTTCCACGCTTTCCATACAGCTTGTCGCCTACCAGCGGGTGACCAATGGAAGCAAAGTGAACTCTAATTTGATGGGTACGCCCTGTTTTTGGCTTTGCCAACACAAGACTAAATTCGCTGCCATGCTCATCTTCGTACACAGACAAAAGTTCATACTCCGTAACCGCCTCGCGAGGCGCCTTGCCCTTAAACACCGTGCGCTTCACGCTTCCATTCCTTATACTAATTGGCTTATCAATTACTCCCTGCTTCTCTTTTAGCCTTCCCCAAACTAAAGCCTCATAATTTTTAACAACCTGTTTGCCCTGAAAAAGACCCTTCAAATACTCAAAGCTTTTTTGATTTTTAGCAATTAAAAGCACTCCGGAAGTTTCCCTATCTAACCTATGCACGATACCAGGTCGAAACGGAAACTCCCCCGCCTCGCTGTTATGTACCGGCATATCGCCAACATTTTTAATCTCCGGATAATTTTCTAAAATCCAATCCACCAAAGTTTTTTCACTGTGCTTTGGACCATACTTATCAAAAATTCCGTGCACCAAAAGCCCAGCCGGCTTATTCACCGCCAAAAAATCCGCGTTTTCAAACAGCACTTCTACATTCATAAATTTATCCAGTAACGCAATTTTCTAGCTATATTATCACCTTGCAGAACAGCGTTTTCCAAAATCCCTCCGTTTGCTTCAATAATTTTCTTTGAAGCAATATTGTCCTCATCGCAGGTTATTAAAACCTTTGTAAGCCCCAACTCCTTTGCCCTGGGTAAAACAAGGGCCAACATTTTTTTACCATAGCCCCTGCGCCTTTCCCAAGGAACAACAGAGTAGCCAATGTGCCCGCCAATCTTTTGAAGGCTTTCGTTTAGTCTATGCCTTAGGCTAATTCGGCCAACGTAACTACCATCTACAATGGCCCAAAAAACAGACTGCTCAACCCTTCCTTCTCCCAAATTTATCCCATGCCTTTCATTCTCCAATTTATCTAAAAAAGCGGCAAAGTTTTCCCTCGCCAATTTATAGCCATTACTAGTTGAAGGATCCTCCTTAGCAATATTGAACTCTCGCTCAAGCCTAGCAACAGCGTTCAAATAGCTTTCCATATACTGCCTCGAGGGAACAACAAGCCTCATTTCCTTTCTCATACGTTTAAGGATAGCAGAATTAGGAGGGGCCGGGCGTTCCGATCTACATCGGTACGCCCGGCCCCACGATCTCGCGTTGACTAGCCGGTCAGCTCGCCAGCATGTCTACCCGCTCGCTGGCAAAGGCCCAGCGAGCGGCGTAGAAGCCCCGAGAGTTGCGCCCGTTGATGCGGGCAACTATCATGCTTCCGAGCTCGATGGAAGTGCAGACCTCGAGCTCGTCGCTCAGGTCCAACTCCCCATCGGACTCGATCAGGCGGAGGCGCCCATTCATGTCCACCCGGACTGTCTGCCCGTCCGGCAGTTCCGCGATGGCGTAGCGGTGCTTCTTCACCACCTTGATCACCATCGCGACCACCAGATTCTGCGCGAAGCTCTGCTTACTCACCATGAACCTCCTCCGTAAATTACGGTATTAAAAAAGTACAATAGCCCGCCAAAAACTTCAACACCTTGTCAAAGCGAGAAAATATCTAAGCTATTGGACGCCTGCCAATATCTGAGATTTGCCAGACCTTGAAACAAAATATAAAATTCATATACCGCGCGTTTAGCTCAGTGGTAGAGCGTCTCATTGACATTGAGAAGGCCAGAAGTTCAATTCTTCTAACGCGCACCATTTGACTACATACATAAAAATACGTATTATTAATTTGCGATTGTCGCATTGGAGAGCACAATGGACGAAACCCTCATCGCCCAGATGGGGCGGGAGCGCTTGCGCGATCTTGCAAGTGCCCTCCCTGGGCCCGACAGGTCCTGTGAAGGCCTCACGGGACCGCTCTACGACATGGTCGAAAGCAGAGCGTTAGAACTCGGTATCTCGGTGCAGTACGACACTGCCAAGCCGGCCAAGCTATCCGCCTGACCCACCGCGCCGCGGCCCCCTCCACTCGGAGTTGGGGCCGCTGCTGTTTTAAAAACAAAGATAAATTTTCCCTTAAATAAACGGCTCAGGCCGATAAAATAGCCGGCCTGAGCCGTTTATTTCGCCTTAATCACCCGTCCTGCCCACCATTTTTATATGGCGGGATTATTGATTATTTAAAAAACTTTTTCACTCATTCAGAGTGAAAAAGTTTTGAAGCAAAATTGCTACCACAATCGGACCCGTTCCTCCGGGCACCGGAGTAATCTTGTCTGTTTTCTTGCTTGCCGATTTAAAATCAATATCTCCCATTAGCACCCCATTTTTCTTTCCGTAGCCAAAATCCACCACCACTGCCCCTCTCTTAATATCCTTGCCTCCAATAAGTCCCGCAACGCCGGTACCGCTAACAATTAAGTCTGCCTGTTTTAAAGTCTTTCTATCAATTCCGCCTTTATTAAATACTGTCAGTTTTTTTGCGCGCTTCATCAGCCACTTTACAGCCGGCTCGCCAATTAATATGCCGCTGCCAACAACCACAAGCTTTTTGCCCTCAGCCTTAAACTTTATCTTCTTTAAAATTCGCTCCAATGCACCGGCAGCCGGAGCCAAAACCTTAGAGTTCTCACCATTCAAAACATCAATGTCTTTAGAAATACCAATTGCGTTTAAAACCGGCACTCTATCAAATTTTTTTGGCAAAGGAAGCTGAACAATTACTCCACCCACATTATTTCTTCGCGAAATTTTTCTGACCTTATCCTCCAAAGCTCCTTGAGAAAGCGCGGCTGACAATTTAATCAGCTCAAACCTTACCCCCAGCTCTTCAGCAACCGCCTTCTTCTGTTTCAAAAAACTCAAAGAAGCACTATCCGATCCAACCAAAACCGCCGCCAAAGTTTTTTGCGGAGCTTTTCGCTTTTTTAGCGAACTAATAATGCTTTTTTCTATAGCCTCACAATCAATCATAAATATAAGATACTAATCAACAAATATATTCGAATCAACGAATGGCAACAAATGGAGGGCGAGAAAATTTGTAGCCATTTGTATCATTAGCATGCATTTGTAGATTGGCATCGCAAAGGGTTCGTAAGCTATAACCACTTAGCAGGATACGGCAAAGGAAATTTCTTGCAAAGAGCAACTACATCTTTCTTCACACTCGCGGGCTTTTCGCCCTTAATCAAAATTCGGGCAATAAAGTCAGCAATCTGTTTCATTTCATAGGCCTTCATTCCTCGGCTTGTTACAGCAGGCGCACCC
>JAUYME010000021.1 GCA_030699515.1 bacterium | reverse complement strand
AAGGGTTTCCTTTCTTAGCCACTGTTGGAAGTCGCCCGCCTGCAACGCTTGCGCTAGCATTGCGGGCAGGGACTTCCAACAGTGGCCTTTTTGCTGGGGCGGGCAGAAGCGCTAACTTTGCCTCTAGCCTTCTGCTTTCTTCCTTATCTGTGGTGTAGCCTTCTATTAATAAATCTTTAAGGCTGGCTGTTCGTTTAATTAACTCTTCCCCATTTTCAATGCTTACTTGGCCTGTGTTGACTGCAAATGCAACTAGGCCTTCCAGAACTTCTGTTTTTTCTAGAGCAGAAAGATATTCTTGCCCATATATTTTTTCTATCAAATTTAGGCAGGCAAGCTCTATTTTGTTTGAAATTTCTTGCCTTGTGCTAAGCTCTGCCAGCTTTGTGGCAATATAGCTAATTTCTTGTGCCTTTTTCCTTATTTCGGCCTGCATTTCTTGTATTCTACCTTATTGCCCCGTTTTAAGGCAAATTTTATAAGTGATTTCACTTATCTCTTTCATGATTGATTCTCTGAAGGCTAATTAACGATTCGTGGCTCAAAATTACAACATCTTCGATGAGTCTATGCTAACTATTCCATTAGTGCTTCTACGCCTTCTTTGACAGTTCTGTATATTTCTTCGTTTATCTGGCCTTTGTTGTAGAGTTTTTCTAGTTCGCCAAGAAGCTTTTGGCCTAGAATTTTGTCTATTTTCTGATTTATTTTCTCAATTTTCTTTTCGCTGTTTTCTTTACCCTTTTCTTCAACTTTAGTAATTTTTCCTTCCTCTTTCTGTGCTTTTTCTAGTTGATCAATTAGCTTTTTTGCTATTTTTTCTTCCAGTTGGCCAGCCTCAACGGCAAGCTGAATTGAGGAAGCTATACTTTCAAGTGTGATAGTTACGCTTGCCTCAGTTACACTAAATTCTAGGGATAGCTCGGCCAAATTTCCGGCTTTGTCGTAGGCCTGCACTGTAAGGATGTGTTCGCCCAAGTCGAGCGTGCTTGTATCTATTGTGCTTTCCTCGAAGTTTTGATCGTTGAGTAATGTGTTAATTAGCTCAATTCCGGAATTTTGATCTTCCGCTTGTACCGCAAATGGGATAAGCTCGCCCAGGTTGTATTCTTTGCTTTCAATTCCTTCTATCGAAATGATTGGGGGTTCCGTGTCGTTTGCCTGTTCTTGGCTTAAGCTTGCATTGGGGAGTAGTTGCTGATCGTCTTCGCTTTCCCCGTCTCCTGTTTTGTCTATGTAAAGAGTTTCTCCATCGGATTGATAAGTAGCTGTTTGATCTATACTTTCTATCGGAATATCTATAAAGGTGCTTAGGCCAACTACTTCTGTGCCTTCTAGGTCTTTAATTTTTAGGTCAAAAGTTCCGATGCCCGTGCTTTCAATTTCTACCCTAAACTCTATGCCTTCCGGCATTATCCCAAAGTGATTCTCGCGAATAATAAAGTAGTCTGAGCCGGGAATGCCTAGCTCTATATCCCCATTTTCATCCGGACCGGTGTGGTTCCCGCTTGTGTCATAAAAATGAGGAATTACGGGCGAGTGGGTGGAAATTACTTTATTTTTAGACAGCTCTCCGTTAGCACAATCAGCCAGGCTGCTTGAAATTCCATTTTCTAAAACTGGCTCGCCCCCTTCTACTATTTTCCTTGCCAGAGCTGTGGTTGCGCCATTTTTTACCAGACCTGTGTGGTCAATATCTAGATCATTATTTAGGGCGTAATATGTTTGCCCAGCTACGGATTGATAATTTCCGCTTAGCGTTGGCACTGTGCCGTCCCCATCTACAAAATAAACTTCAACTTTTCCTTTTGGATAGAGAAGAAAGCCTCCAATTGTTTTTGACTGTTGGCAAACGATTATATTGTAAGTTTTATCTTGCGGGAAATTGAACTGATCTAGTTGTGAATGAAAGTTGTCAGCTAAATCCAAAAGGCTTTCGTTTCTGGAATCCTCTGGATCTTCCAGCATAAAATCGTTAATTGCCTCAAAGCTTAAGACTTTTAAATTACTGGCATCTCGCCTGTCTTGTATATATCCGTGGCCTTCTTGATTGATGTATTCTCTACTTGGTAAAAGCTGGTAAACGGAGGGCATGTTTTGCCCAATAATTTTCATTCTTTTTGCGCTAAGACCTATGCCAGCTATGCTTAAATCAAAGTTATCGCCCCAATTTAAAGCCTTAAATGCTTTTGGGGAGCCAATCTTTGGGGAACCCATCAAAACTAAAGTACTCACTAGAGTATCACCATCTTGGCGAAAATATTCTTTTGCTAGAATCCCGCCCATACTGTGCGCTACTACTGACACTTTTCCGGTTACTGAACTACTTGCAGCCTTTTCTATCTCTTCCCCAAGAAGCATTGCTTCGCTGCTTAGGTCTTTTCGCCAATCGTAGGGATGAATAATTAAGTCTTGACCCTCTTCGTATTTTGAGAATTGATCGATTAGAGGTTGATAAAGCTCCTTAACTTCTTTTTTGATGATTTCTGCGGGCTCCGTTTCTACGTTTTCTGTAATACCATCACTTCCTAGAATTAAGTCGTTTAGCCCTATATCGCTACCTATGATTTTTATTTCTCCCGGCCAAATCTCTTCACCTGTATTCGTATTATTAATCCTTGTTCCTAAAATCCCCGGAATAATTACCACGGGCTCTCGGTAGCCTTTAAGGAGAAGGCTAAAGTCCTTTGATGTGTCTTCGTGCCAGCCTCCATGATAGTAGGTAAAATAATCGGTTTCCTTGACCTTGCTTGGTGATTTTGGGCTTCCCCCATATCGAATTCCGGATATATAATTTACAGCATTGGGCGTTTCGTTAGCAAAGACAAAATTGTACTCTTCGCCAGGGTTTGCAGTTATACATTCACTTAAAACAAATGGGTGGTATACAGCATCGTGGTGAGGCAATGCTGATGCGGGAATAAAAATTTCTTCAATTAGATTACTGGTTTCTATGCCTGGGCCTTCGTAAAGGCTAAGCATTAAATTGTTTGAAGAACTATTACTTGCCCGGATTTTATGATGAATTTCGCAAATTGAATGAGGAAATTGGGGCCTGTATTTTATTGCTATCTTTTCTGTGCTAGTTAAGCTTTGAGTTCCCCAATAGGGGGTTGTGAGCAGAGAAAGTGTCACCTCAAAAACAACTCTTCCTTCTGCATTAGCAAAAACCGGCACCACAAGGTTGCCGGCAAAAATTAGAAACAGTGCAAATTTAATGAGTACTCCTCTCATTGGGTTTAATGCTATGTCATAAATGACAAAATTTCAATATTTTTTAAAGTCCGCTGAAGTTTGCGAAAATTCCGGCTATGAGCCAAATTAAGGAAACTATGCCTAGTAGTGTTCCAATAACAATACCGATGTATGCGAATGGTTTTCTGTTTCTGTGAAAAAGTAAGGGAATTAAAAGCGAAGGTATAGCGTATAGGGCTATTGTTGACACAGATCTTACGATTTTGATTGCGGTAGTAATACTGAATAATTCTACAAAAAATATCGTTGCCCAAAACAATATTAATGAAGTTACAACTCCCAAACCAAAATCTATGAGATATTTTTTCATAGTTTTATTTTAGCATTGGGAGGATTTTTGTTTTTTTGCTTCTCCACAGGTTTTGGTTTTTGAAATGATGAGGCTAGGCACTGGCCGTGCTAAAATATTTGCGTAGATTTCATTTCATATCTCACGGCCGTGAGATATGAAATGAAGTGCGTGTATTTATTTATGTATTTTGAGTTTTAAAATTTTTGCGCATCTTTGCATATATTTGTGAATAAAGGGAGAAGGAATAGGAAAAATAAGGCGCGGATTATCCGCGTGAGGCGCGGACTTAGAATGTATGAGGTGCTAGAGTCTCTTTCTGATTTGCCGGGTGAAATTTTTTGCGGCTTTGGCGCGTTTCTTGCTGCCGGTTATGGCGCTTCTGCCGGCAAATTTCAATATGAATTTGACAGAATTAAAAGGGAAAGTGAGTCGTCGAGGGGCTCCCTCTATGCTTTGGCGTCTTCTGAAATGAAGAAGGAATTGCAAAATTATAGAGTCTTACTTTCAAGATTAAAAAAAGATGATTTGGTGAAAGAGCTTGATGGGAAAATATCAAGAACCACTAAGGGCAAGGCGAAGTTGAGCAAACTAAAAGAGAGTGCGGCCGTTTTTCCCGATCCAAAAAGATACAAGAAAAGTTCTGGGGAAAAGATTGTAATTGTAAGCTTTGATGTTCCCGAAAAACAGCGGATGAAGCGCGACTGGTTAAGATCTGTTTTGCAAAATCTTGGTTTTAAAAAAGTTCAACAGAGCGTGTTTGTTGGAAAAGGGGCGTTACCCAAAGACTTTTTGAATGACATTGGTAAATTAGAATTAAGCTCTGCGGTGGAGATATTCGCGGTAGATAAACGAGGAAGTTTGCGAAATATTATTTGATTAGTAGATTGGAGGTTAGTTGATATTTCATATCTCACGGCCGTGAGATATGAAATGAAAGTTGGTTGGAAATATCTTCCGCATTCGCGCTATGACAAGGTATAGTGCGGGTGCGGGGTGAATAGGCCGTTTTTTAGGAGGTGGGCGCCCAGCAGTAAGGCGGGCGGGATGACAAAATTGATGCCGGTAGGAAAGGGAGAAAATCCCTCCCGGCTAAAGCCGTACTCCCTTTAGAAAAGGGAGAATTAGCCCAGATTCTTCGCTTTGCTCCCTCCAGAGGCGGGCAAGCTTATACGACGGATCTGACTACTCAAGTATAGCTTTTATTCGGCGAATTCCTGCGGATGAGGATTCTTCCCCCTCACCTGCTCGAGGTGAGGGGCTTCGCTTCACTCTTTTTATTCAAGCACTGCCTTAATCCTTCTTATACCCGCAGAAGCTGACTCTT
>JAUYME010000016.1 GCA_030699515.1 bacterium | reverse complement strand
CTACCAAGCCATTGCCCATTGCAAGAAACACAAAGAAAAGCTTATTAATTTAATCAAAGACAGGCGCGCGCTGGAAAATCTTGGCCTTAAAAGCGCAGAACAAATCCACCTTCTTTATCAAAAACTAAGCGAATGGAAGCGGAAAGCTCACTTTCAAAATTTTGCCGGCCTTTTTGAAGAAATTGTTCGAGAATCCGGATTTCTTAGCCACATTCTTTCTTTGCCAAGCGCCTCCGACAAGCTGGATAAACTAAACAGTCTTTTTGACGAAGTAAAAAGCCTTCTTGCAAGCCACAAAGAATATTTCCTTCCTCAATTTATAGCCTACGTTAAGCTTCTTAAAGATCACAACCTTTTAATTAAAAAAGGGCTTAAGCAAAAGCAGGGCAAAGTGCGCCTTATGACAGCTCACAAGGCAAAAGGTATGGAGTTTGACATTGTTTATATCGCCAATGCCTACGACAGCCACTGGGGCAATAGAAGAAAACGCGAAAAAATCAGCCTGCCCGGCAAAGTTTTTAGCCTCTTGGGCAAAGCCGGAGAAAACGACCATGAAGATGAAAGAAATTTATTCTACGTAGCTATCACTAGGGCCAGAAAAGAAGTTTTTATCAGTTATGCCAAAAAATCGGCAACGAAAAGCTTGCCCGCCTCAGGCGGGGAGCAACTGCCAAGCCAATACATAGCAGAAATAGAGGCCAGCTTAATTAAGGAGCTGGATACTTCAAAAATAGAAGCTAGTTTTTCAAAGGAGAAAGAAATTCTTTTTGCCGCTCCCCAAAATTCCGGTCAGCCTATAAGCAAAAACGAAAAAGAATTTTTAAACCAGCTTTTCTTAGATCGTGGCCTTTCTGTTACCGCGCTTAACAACTACCTTGCCTGCCCTTGGCAGTATTTCTTTAAAAACTTAGTGCGCCTTCCGCAAGCTAAAACCAAACACATGAGCTATGGAACGGCTATTCACGAAGCCCTGCACAAAGCACTGGAAAAAGTTAAAGAGGGCGAAATGCCCGGGAAGGAATTTTTGCTTTCTGCTTTTGAAAAAGAGCTGGAAAAAGAACCGCTCTCCAAAGCAGAATTTGAAGAACTCTTGGAAAAAGGCAGGCAGGCATTAAGCATTTATTTTGACAGCAAATCAAAAAGCTGGAGCGCAAACACTTTAAACGAATTTAACGTAAAGCATGTTCCATTAAAAACAGAAGATGGCAAAGAATTCTTTCTTAACGGCAAAATTGACAAAATAGAGCAAGATCCAGCTTCCGGTGAATGCAACGTGGTGGACTATAAAACCGGAAAGCCAAAAAGCGCCAACGTACTGCAAGGGAAAACAAAAAATTCCACCGGAGACTATCACCGCCAGCTAGTTTTCTACAAGATTCTACTTGATAGGTATCAAGTAGAATCGCCAGCCACGCTCAGCGGGGCAAGCTCAAGAATCTTCAACATGAAAACAGGGGAAATAGATTTTGTAGAGCCAAGTGACACAGGCAAGCACATTTCTCACAAATTTGAGATTCGGCAAGATCAGGCCAAGGAGCTGGAAAGCCAAGTAAAAAACATAGCCAAAGAAATCCTAAATCTTAGTTTCTGGGACAAAAACTGCGAGGAAAAAGACTGTCAGTACTGCAAGCTTAGCTTGTCTTTGAAGTAGTAGCTAAGGGCGCACAAATTCCAAAGTGCTGCCACTTTCCAGATAATTAATTACCAAGGAGCTTTCAGTTAACTCAAAAACTTTGTAGTAATAATCTCCTTCAGGCCTGCTTAGCTTTAAAAACAAATCATTTGGACCAATATCAAATGCTGGAACGGCTCCATCGCTCTCCTTGGAAAAGTCAGTCAGAAACTTCCAGCCTCCGTCTTCCTCTGCCATCCCTTCGTAGCGTTCTTCAAATCTGTTATCAATAAACTCAATTTCGTACTTACTATCTTCACTGCTCACCCATTTTCCCTGTATCAAGCCTCGCTCTTTCGTCAGGTTTTTTGCCACCGCTCCAGAACCTTCTACAAACTCTAATGATTGAAGAATATTTTCAAAATCAGAGTAAATTGCATCATCTTTCTCAAAGAAGCTTACAGAGAAAATGTAAATTTTATTTCCTCGCGCGAAAGCAACACTTTCTCCCTCATAAAGCCCAGACCAAGAATAAACAAACCCAGTCCTACCATCTATGCTTATCGTCCTAATTTCTCCATCTCCCAATCCATAGTTAGAACGAGGGGTAGTGCGCAACCATTCCTCAACCTCTAATTTATCCGGATTTAGAAAAACCTCATAAGTAATCGCCGGCGGCCACTCTCGCGCTGTTTCAGATTGTACTGTCTCTTCATAACTGGCTCTGTCCATAAAAACCGAGGAAAATTCCGGCTCTCCCTCAGCTCCAACAGTGTTTTCAAAAGCTATATAATTGTTTGGATATTCTAAACGAACACCATATTCAGGATTTGAATAAACTTGCACTTCAGCCTCCAAATTGGCTTTCTTAGAAGCAAAATAAAAGCCCGCAGCCAAAATAAGGAGCAATAAAACAAAAATGTATTTTTTCATATCCGCCTTATTATATATCAAAGTCAGGGCTTGAAGCAGAGGCAAAGCTTGGAGTAATATAAAGCTATAAGCGGTCTGCGCAACAGAAAGGAGGCGCTGTGCCTTTCAAGAGAACCCGACCCAGCGCCTTCCAAAACGAGGGCGCGCCCATGGTAGAAGTCCGTGATGCACTGTACCGGATCGTCCAATGCATCACAGACAAGGAAGACCTCCGCGTTGTCTTAGGAGAGGATTCTGACCTCTGCTGGATTGCGACCTGCCCCCGCGCTGCCAGTGCCGGAAGCAGCCGCCACTGGCAGCTAAGCAAAGCCGTCTGCGACGAGCTCATTCGCAGAGGCTTGGTCCAGCCCTCGCCAGGACCGGGCAACACCCTCGACAACAAGGTGTTTCGCATCAACGCACCTTTCTGCATCCATGTTTACATGGAACTTTGCAAAGACCATCAGAAGCCGTCCTGATGCGCACTACCACCCCGCATACCATTCTGGCGTCCCGATGTACATCGGGACGCCAGAATGGTATGCGGGGTGGTAGTGCGCATCAGGACGGCTTCTGATGG
>JAUYME010000015.1 GCA_030699515.1 bacterium | reverse complement strand
TAAATTGGCGGATAATCCAGCATCTCCATGATGTAGGGGATTGCTCCAATGTGATCCAAGTGCCCGTGGGTAACAAAAATACCTCTAATTTTCTTCTTGTGTTTAATTAGATAGCTTACGTTTGGCAGTATGTAATCAATTCCGGGAGCTTCATCTTCGGGAACAAACTGAAATCCGGCATCAAAAACAAAGATGTCCTCATAAGTTTCAACAACAATCATGTTTTTACCCACCTCTTCAACACCCCCGAGCGGGATAATGCGAACAATACCCGGTTTTATTGGCGGTATCTTGTCGTTTTGAGTTTTCTGACCACGCCTTTCGTTATGTGAACTCCGTGAATGCACATGTCTTTTATTTAAAGGACGCCGGCTTGCCGGGCCGGTATTGCCAGTCGTTGATCTTCTTCTCACCCTGTGCCCCCCAGGCCTTTTCGGGTTTGATTTTCTACCAGAAGTATCTCTGGATATAGATTTTTCCATTAATTTTTTAATAATAACTTGGCTAATTTCAGCCTTAATTTTCTAATACTTGATTATTCAAAACGTAAAAAATATAAAAAAGTGTCCGAGCAGTTTCTTATCTAAAATAGGTTTTGGAAGGAAGGGTGGAGTCTTTTAGTTAAGCTAACTATAGCATAGATAGGAAAACTTGGCAATAACAGCTTTACAAAACTAACAATCAAGGCGCAAAACTCTGGAAAAGCTATGTAAAAGCTGTGAACAAGTACTGGATAACAATCCTAGTAAAATCAACCCAAAATCTACTATAATAGGAACATTCTGCTATAATGATATCAGCAGATATTAAAAGAAAATTAATTAACAAATTATTGTATTTAAAACATGGCAAACAATAAAGGCGCATCAAACGCAATAGTAGTAACGATTATTGTTCTGGTAATCGTTGTTCTTCTTGGCTTCTGGTTCTTTAATCAACAGCAAACACCGGTAGTTGAGGTAGGCAGCGGAGAAGACGCACAGCTTACTGAAGAGCAAATTGCAAACGTAATTGCTGCAGTCCGCCGCCACATTGTTCTTCCTGAAGACGAAGAGCCCCTAGTGGCAACTATTATCAACGTAGACGAGCTCATTGCAGAGCAGCCGTTTTATCAAGGAGCTTCAAATGGCGACATTCTCATAATCTACGGATCAGTTGCAAAAGCATTAATCTACGACCCAAGAGCAGACAGATTAGTAAACGTTGGCCCTGTTGAAGTTCAGCAAGACGCAAGCGCCACAGTTCCGCCTGAAACCACTGTCCCCGCAGAAGGCTCAGAAGATATAGAAGCTGAAGCTGACGCTGAAGCAGAAGCGCAGTCCTAAGTATTAAACACAAGAAATTATGCCTAAAAGCGATTCAAGATCACCATTAATAATAGCTGCCATTATCGGTCTGGTTATTATTGCCCTAGCAATCTTTTCAGCGATTAGTTTCTTTGCCAATGGAGATGAAAGCAATCCATCCGGGCTAACCGACAGTGAAACCGAAGAGCTGGTAGAGGCGGTAAAATCTCATCTCAATTTACCAACAAACGAAGATCCAATCATTGGAGAAATTACAGATGCCAACGCCCTTGTTGCCCAACAGGCTTTTTATCAGGGGAGTAAAAATGGGGATTACCTGCTAATCTTTCCGGAGAACCAAAAAGCCGTACTCTATGATGCAAAAAATGACATTCTCATCAACGTTGGACCAATCGTTATTGAGCAAGAAGCAAGCTCAACTGCAGAGATAGAATTTGATGGCAAAGTCACAATTGATGTTAGAAATGGCAGTGAAACCGCCGGAGCAGCCGGAAGCCTGGCCGATGACCTTAGAGAAAATGAAAATTACGAAATTGGCGAAGTAGGCAATGCCGCTAATTCCGATTACGAGCAAACTGTAATAGTGGTGCTAAACCCGGAAATCCCAGACAGCGTTATTACCGAGCTTGCAGATGAGCTAAGCGCCTCTGTATCAGCAGAAATACCGGTAGATGAAAAGGATAGCGACGCAGACATCCTAGTTATCATAGTATAGTAATAAGTAAATATGTATAAACCGAACTTAAGGGCTGTTTTTACTTATTATTGGCTGTAATGACCAGTCATTACAGCATTGTGCGAAGTGGTGTGGGAAGTGGTTGACTAGGTGGTTAACAACTATAAAGGGCTAGAAAGCCTCATGGATAATGGGGTTTTGGGCTATTAGAAAAAGAATTACATAATATATTATGTAATAAATTACATAATTTATTACTTAGATTCTGAAATCTAACATAACAGCAATCTTGAATACTTATTCTTTCTGTCATCCTGCTTGCCCGACTCTAGAGGGCACTCTCTTTTTGTCATCCTGAACTTGATTCAGGATCTACCGACTCAGGAGCGAGATTCCGGGTCAGGCCCGGAATGACAGAGGGGGGGCGTCATGCTGAACCTATTCTCTTTCGTCATTCTGCTTGCCCTGAGCTTGTCGAAGGGAACAACGTGAAGAATCTGGGCTAGATCCTTCGTTTCACTCAGGATGACGGAGTGGGGGCATCTTAGGGCTGGAGAAATTGCGCTAGATTTCCGAACCTAAATTATATAATTCTTTTGATTTCCTTAATCAATTCCGGAAATTCTTCTTGATTAAAGTGGCCCCTGTCTTCAAAAACCACAACCTCAGCTTCCGGCAACGCCTTTTTGTAAGCCTCAAAATCCGAAAAGGGGACAATCTTATCGTCTTTGCTGTGCATTGAGATTATTTCTTCTGCTTGTTCACTAACTTGGCTTAAATCTTCGCTTGGTGCAAATTCGCCCAAACTGTAATCCTCGTGTTCACCATAAAAAGGAGCTGCCACAGAAAAAAGCGCTTTAATTTTCTTTGAGAATTTGTTCTCACTCAAATATTTCATTAAAAACACTCCGCCAAGGCTGTGCCCAATCAAAATCACCTCATCATTTAGCAGGGGAGTAATTTTATCAAAAGTAATTTTCCATTCCTCATACTTTGCATCCGTAGGGTTTGGCATCTTCAAAAGCAAAAGATCATAATCTGCACCTAAATCTTTTCGCAAATTAGATTTCCAGTCACTTGTCCTGTACCTATCTAAATCAATCTCTCGAGTTTTAAGATAATTCAAATAATCCTCCTTATTTTTAAAGCTTTCCCCACCATGAATTACGACAACCTGGTTTGCCATATGTATCAATCCTAGCAAACAACCGCACAAAATAAAGCACCCCACAAAGTTGTGATGACTAGTCATCACAACTTTGTGGGGTGCTGGGTTAGGAAAGAGACGATAGCTGCTTGCCCCTGCGTCCCGTTTCCTATATCCTAATTTCACATCCATGAAGCAGGCAGCCGAAAAAAACATTTCTCTAAAGCTTTGGACCTTTATTTTGGGCATGGTAATACTTCTTGCCGCCTTAGGCTACGCAGTTTATCGTTATATGGAAGAAGTAGATGCAAAGGAGGCAGTTCAGGCAGAGCTTAATTCAACAAAAGATCAGTTGGCATTTACAGAAAACGAACTAAGCAACGCCAATCAAGATAGGGCACAGCTTAGCGAAAGGCTAAATGAAGAAAAAGAGCGAAACGATGAATTCTTTGAGCAAATTGAAGAGCTGGAGGATACCGTTGGAATTTTAGACAAACTTTCAAAAACTGACGAAGAGCTTTTGCAAAAATATTCCAAAGTTTATTTCTTAAACGAGCACTACCTTCCCTCTAAGCTTAAAAGCATAGACGAGGACTTTGTCGCAACAAACGCAAAAGAGGAAATGAAAATACATGCCCAGGTGTGGTCATTTTTAGACGATTTATTGGAAGATGCAAAAAGGGATGGGGTAGAGCTACGGGTTCTTTCCGCATATCGCTCCTTTGGAGATCAAGCATCAATAAAGAGCGGCTATACTTTCACTTACGGAAGCGGAGCCAATACCTTTAGCGCCGATCAAGGCTACAGCGAGCATCAACTGGGCACAACCGTAGATTTTGTAACTACAATCAATCCAAGTCTAACAATCGGTTTTGAAAACACGGAAGCTTTTAAATGGCTGGAGAAAAATGCCCACAAATACGGCTTTACCCTTTCTTATCCAAGAGGCAACGCCTACTATCAGTACGAGCCATGGCACTGGCGTTTTGTTGGGGAGGATTTAGCAGAAGATTTAGACGACGACAATGCGCACTTCTACGACTGGGATCAGCGCAAGATTGACGAATATTTGGTTAAGATTTTTGACTAAAACAAAATTAGCTCACATGAGCTAATTTTGTTTTTTGCTACAATTCGTCTCTGTCCTCTGCTGCCAAATAGCTTTCGGCTTCATGACGGCTTACGGGTCTGGCGCCGACAATCAGTTTTGTAATCGCAAGTGCAATCAGCCAGTAAACGATTATTGCCACTAGTACGCTCCACTCAATGATTGACCCCGGTTCCGGCGCTGGACTGTTGGCAAAGATAAACTGAAATGGAGCAAGGAAGAATCCGGCTATGCTGTAGATAAAGTCTACGAAGGGGGTAGCAGGGTTTGCCCCAAAGAGCTTCAAGACAAAGCGCAATAAGAGCAAGCTTACAATGATGTAGGCGATATAGTCTACCAGCCTTACCAGCCTATAAAGAGCAACTCTTTCTGATGACATTTTAATGTTTGATTAACTTAAGCTTTTAATTTCTATGCATTAACAAGCGCCACTCCGCTGTTGGGAGCAATATTTACCGCTTTGGCAAAAGCCTCAGCTGCGCTGTTGGCCATAACTGTGCGAACGTTTCCGGAGATGTCTACATACATGTATAGGTTAGCCCCACTACTTACAACAGTAGTCGCACCAAGAACGCTTCCGCTAGATACGCTAGCCTGCCCGACTAATACCACTCCACTGTTAGGAGCTCGGTTTGGCGCTATAACCAGCGCTTCTGCCGCACTACTTGCCACTACTGTCCTTACGTTACCGGAAACATCTACATAAGCGTATAGCTCTGTACCTGAAGTAACGGTAGCTGTAAGTGTACTCACCCCAAGAACAGTACCGCTGGACAAACTGGCAGATGAAACAAGCACCACCCCGCTGCTAGGGGCTCTGTTTGGCGCATTATTAATCGCTTCGGTTGGATTGTCTGCAACAATGGTTAAAAGATTTCCATTTACATCCACATATTGATAAGTTGCAGCCATAGCCACACTTGCAAGAGCAAATGCAAGCAATGCAAATCCAACTGTAATAAGGAATTTTTCTAGTTTGATAGTTTTTGTCATGATTGGGTTTAGTTAATTTTAGTAAAGATGGGGAAATCCATATAGGTCGACTGCAGTACATAACGTACCAATCTGTCAAAAATTACATTTTGTAAAGAAATGACACTTGTAACGTCTAAGTACTTGGAAGGTTTATAAATTGTCGTGCCTTAATTTTATTTCCATAATACTTTTATGAAAGTTGTAAAAATCAGTGAACTCAGAAGAAACCTGCAAGACATTGTTGATAGTGTCTACTACACGCACCTACCAATTATTGTGATGCGCAGGAAAAAGCCGCGTGCAATGATAGTGCCTTTGCCTCAGGACGACAGCCAGGTTGAGAAAGCAATAAAAAAATACGAAGAAGACGCCCGCGAAACTAACTAATTAGTAGCAAAATAATCAAACAGTGATTTTATTCCTGCTAAGTTCTTTTCCCATTCAATACTTTCGTGGGTGGAAAGCTCTACCGTTACAGACGGAATACCAATAGAGGCCAACCAGCCTTCGCTATCTCCGGTAACCGGATAAGCATCAAAGCTACTCACCGCATTGTAGCCAGCTGATTTTGCATAAGTATTCATCACATCCAAAGTAACTGGCAAAATGCCTGCTTCACATTCGCTTGCATACACCGCGTTTGCCTGACTGTGCCAAAACACCACTGCATCCGGCTCATTTTCTAAAACAAAATCTCGAATTGCCCTAGCCTCTGGCTCGGAAAAAGCTTCCGTTCCTGCACTAACAATGCTTCCTCGCCAACTGCTTGTTGCTTGCCATTTGCAGTCAAAGTTTCTGTTTAAATCCACCTCATTTGCGTTAAACCTTCCGGAAGCCAAAAGCGCAGCGTCAGCCGGTACTTCGGTTGCACTAAATCGCCCTTCTTTGGCAATAACTTTATAAAGCCCATCTGGGTTTGCATTGGGAATAATTGTTACCGTTAAATTATCCGGAATGGTATTTGCCAGTTCGTTGAAATGATCTATGGTCTTGTAAGCTAAAAGCACGCTGTTCCACTCGTAACCGCCATGAATTCCGCCCACAAAAAGCAGGTGAGTGTCGCCACCGCCGAAGCTATAAGCTTCAATTTTACGCCCTTCCACACTTTGCCCAATTACTTCATGTCTTGGCTCAAATTCCTCTGAAATTTCTTCTACAATCGGAAGTTCTTTTATCTTGTCCTTAAATTTAGCAATGCTAATAATTGCTGTAACAATCACAACAATGGCAATCAAGGCCCAAATAAGCGCTTTTTTTCTTTTAAGCATCAGCGTTTATTGCCTAAGAGGAATAATATTCAAGTATGGCTTCTACTCCAGAGCGATTCTTGCTCCACTCAACATTCTGGTGGTCGCTAAGAAGCACGCTAATTGCCGGAACTCCTTCCTTCGCCAACCAGTTCACCATATCTCCGCTTATCTCGTAAAAATCAAAGCTCTGGTAAGCCCCGTATCCGCTGGCATCAGCGTAAACTTTTGTTAAGTCCGTAGTTTCACTAAGTACTCCGCCATGACAGTTTGAAGCAAACACTCCTCCGGCAGCACTGTAATAAACCACAACCGCAGCCGGGTTCACATCTTCAATGTAATTGCGAATCGCCTTTGCTTCCGGCTCCGAAAAGGCTGCAGTTCCGCCGCTTACATCTCTGCTTTGCCACTTTGCCTCTGCCTGCCAGTCACAGTCAAAGTTTCGGTTCAAGTCCACCTCGTTTGCATTAAATCTTCCGGGAATTGTTTCCGATTCACTAGTAGGAACATCGTCCTTACTAAACCTTCCGCTTGTTCCAACAACTGCTTCAAGTCCGTCCGGGTTTAATACCGGAACAATTGTTAGCTTTACATCATCAGGAATTGCATCCGGATTTGCCTTAAAGTAATCTATTGCTTCATAAGCCACCAACGCAGTGTTCCAGCTGTATCCGCCGTGAATTCCGCCCACCAAAAGGATTTCAAGATATGGTCCAAAATCCACATTATCTTCATTCTTTCCATAATAATGGTAAGCAACAATCTCTTTTCCTTCCACAGAAGAGCCAATTATAGTTCTTGTTTTATCAGCCAGTTCATCACCGTCGCCATTTTCGTCTCCCATTGAAGTATCCGTATCTTCCAGTTCTTGATCAGGAGTAACCGTGCTATCCGATCCGTCTTTCATCAAAAGCCAAACTCCAAGGGCTATAAGAATAATGATAATAAGCGCAACAATTCCTTTTTTCATAGTTTTAAATTAGCGGTTAATTAACCCCATTTTACGCTTCTTTAGAGACAATATGCAAATAAGTGCGCACCAAAAAGGCAAAAAACGGCCCAAGGGGCCGTTTTTTAGGGTCATTCCTACTATGATTGGGCCGATTAAGCCTCAGCTTCTACTTCTGCCTCTTCAAGCAGTTTGTTGTATTCTCCCAACAGATCGCCAAACTCTTCCAACACTTCCTTACATTCCTCGCTTACGTTACCAACAGTAGAGTCAGCACATTCTTCTTCAATTTCCTTCTGATAATCTCTAGATTCCTCATCTAAACCGGCCAGCACATTATTTAGATCTCTCTTTGCTCCGATTAAAAGAAAGATTAGAACAAGAACAACTGCCAAAAGGATGATTGTAAGCCATTTTGTCGACTTTGAAGTAGTTTCCATATTATTAATATTTAAATTTGTAATGTATTAACTAATACTACATTCAAATAGGCATAATCCGCAAATTTTAGAAGTAGCTTGCACTGAGCGAGAGTATGCGAATCGAAGTGTTGCCGGATAGGGAATCTTCGCCAGAGGCGAATCAGCCTCCGGCTGAGAACCTAATTATTCATTTTTTCAATTCTATCCAGAGTTGCCGGACTAGGATTCGCCGCCCGAGCTTTGCTTGGGCGAGCCTCGCCCATTGCTATGCAATGAAGGCGGGAACCTCTTTAATTTGTTGCCGAGCAGGGAATCGAACCCCAATTTGCTGGACCAGAACCAGCCGTGCTGCCATTACACCACTCGGCATTTTTACTCGCTCTTAGGCGAGAGTGGCATTATTCTAGATTTTTTCAGCATAAACAGCAACCCACAATGCCACTATGCCGCGGCATAGTGGCATTGTGGGTTGCTTTGCTGATAAGGCCTATGCGACCTATTAGTCCTATAGCGCGATATAGGACTCATAGGCCGCATAAGACGAATCAAAAGAATTATATAATATATTCCATAATATATTATATAATTCTTTTCATTCGCGATATTTTGCACCAATTCGCGATATTCCCGCCCGAAGGGCGAGGCTCGCCTAATACTTTAATATTGCTTAATGTTTTTAGGCGGCGCGATTACTCCCGTGCTAAAATTAACTTAGTAACCGCGTAAGCGGCACGTTTCCTATGGGGGAAGAAACACAGACAAAAACTGAAACAAAAACAGAAGCACCAAAGCAAGAGCCAAAAAGCACTCTGCAAATTGATGTTTCTGATTTAGAGAAAGAAATTAAGCGCCCTACAGCTCTTCGCTCCATCATTAAAATTGTGGACACCTCTTTAAACCTTGCTTATGCGGCAAGAGCCAGCGACATTCACCTTGATCCTGAAGAAAAAGCACTGAGAATGCGCTTTAGAATAGATGGTGTTCTCCACGATGTATATAAATTTCCAAAAGAGTTAAGCAGTGAAATAATTACGCGCATAAAAGTCCAATCCGGACTAAGAACCGACGAGCACCAAGCAGCACAGGACGGACGTATGCGCTTTAAGGGGGAAATGGACGGCAAATTTGTAGACGTTCGTGTCGCCATTGCTCCAACCTACTATGGCGAAAACTGCGTTATGCGTCTTTTGGCTGATCATAGTCAAAATTTTGATCTGGTAAAACTTGGCTTCTCCGAACTCAACTTACAAAGAGTGCGAAAGGCCATGAGCAAACCCTACGGAATGATTCTAACCACCGGCCCAACCGGATCCGGCAAAACCACCACTCTTTACATGATTTTAAAAGAGCTGAATAAGCCGGAAATTTCCATCGTTACCATTGAAGACCCCATTGAATATTCACTGCCCGGCGTAGACCAAATTCAAGTAAACAAGCGAACCGGCCTGGAGTTTGCCACCGGACTGCGCTCAATTCTTCGCCAAGACCCAAACATTGTTATGGTAGGAGAAATTAGAGACGGAGAAACCGCTAGCATTGCCGTTAACGCCGCCATGACCGGCCACCTTGTGCTTTCCACCCTGCACACCAACGACAGCGCCGTAACCATTCCTCGGCTTTTAGACCTTGGCGTAGAACCCTTTCTAATTGCCTCTACGATAAATATCGCTATTGGTCAGCGCTTGGTCAGAACAATTTGTGAAGACTGTAAGGTCAAAAGAGTGTTTTCTGCGGCCGAGCTGGAAGCTTTAACCACAACCGTGCCAAAAGAAATGCTAGCCGATAATAAAGTTTTTTATAAAGGTGAAGGATGTGAAAGGTGCAGCGGAAGCGGCTACAAAGGCAGAGTCGGTATCCACGAAGTTATGGAAATAGATGAAAAAATCCGAGAGCTTATTATGAAACGCGCCACCGCCGATGAAATAAGGAAGGCTTCCGTGGCAAGCGGGATGAAAACCATGCTTGAAGACGGGGTTGAAAAAGCCATTAAAGGATTAACCACACTAGAAGAAGTATTAAGAGTTTTCCATGAATAAAATAAACAATATCCAAGAAAAATCTCCAAGGCAGTTGGAGCAAACGGCCAAAGAAAAAAACAAGCTCAAAAAGAAAAAGGGCGTGAATTTTGCCAATCTTTTTATCCGCATCTCTCTTCAAGAGCGTGTTATGTTCGCTCGTCACTTGGCGGTGGGGCTAAAGAGCGGAATGACTTTGCAAAAAAGCCTGCAAATGATTATTGACCAAACAAAGTCTAAAAGCTTCAAGAAAATTCTTCAAAAATTTATTGATGATACCACCAATGGCATGTTTCTTTCCGACAGTATGGAAAAATACAGAAGTATTTTTGGCGAACTGTTCATTAACATCGTCCGCGTCGGAGAACAAAGCGGAACCTTAATCGAAAACCTTAACTATCTTTCAAGCGAACTAAAAAAGAAAAAGGCTTTAAAGAGCAAAGTTAGGGGAGCACTAATTTACCCGGTTATTATTCTGATTGCCACAATCGGCATTGTTGCTACTTTAATGATCGGGGTTTTCCCAAAAATCCTTCCGGTATTTTCAAACCTGAATATTGACCTTCCAATCACCACCAGAATTCTTATTGTTGTCAGCACTTTTATGAGCAACTACACAATACTTCTGATAATTGCCCTTTTTGTTTTCATTGCGGCAATCTGGTGGATTTCTCACTACGATTTCTACAAAAGAATCTGGCACCGCACATTGCTTAGCCTTCCGGTAATTGGCAAAATTGTCATAAAGGTTAACTCCACAACTTTCACTCGTGTTCTTGGCCTTCTTCTAAAAAGCGGAGTACAAATTATTGAGGCTGTAGAAATTACCGCCTCCACAATGGACAACTATGTTTATCGGCGGGAAATTCAAAAAGGTGCGGAGGAGCTTAGAAAGGGAGATTTCTTTTCAAAATACATCCGCACAAAGAAAAAATTCTTTCCCGTTACCTTAGTGAACATGATTGAAGTAGGGGAAAATACCGGTAATCTTACCGAAAACTTAGCCTACCTTGCAGAGTTTTATGAAGGGGAGGTAGACGAAACATTAAAGAATCTAAGCTCAATCATTGAGCCAATTTTGCTCCTCATTATGGGACTGCTTGTTGGCTTCATCGCCCTTTCCGTTATCACCCCTATCTACTCCATCAGCCAAACGCTCACTCTCTAAGGCAGAATTCAGAATGGGAAACCTAAAACCTATAACCTATAACCTATTCACTAGAAGCGAAGGTACTTCGCTGATTGAAGTTTTGTTGGCCATGGCGATTTTTGTTATTCTCTCGCTTAGCATTTTCTTCACCTATGGAAATATCTTAGAGATTGTTGGAAGAAGCGAGCACACAATGCTGGCAACCACACTTTTAAACAGAGAAATAGAAATTATACGGAATTTGGAATACGAAGACATCGGAGTGCAAAATGGTTATCCACCCGGCGTTATTCCCCAGCAAATCACCAAAAATTTCCAAGGAGTGGATTTTCAAATTTATGCATTCGTTAGAAACATAGACAATCCATTTGATGGTACGGTTACCAGCACTCCATCAGATACTGCTCCTGCAGACTACAAGCTAGTAGAGCTTAGGGCGGAGTGCGAGGTCTGTATTAATTACCGGCCTCTTTCTGTAACTACATATCTGGCTCCGGCAAATTTGGAAAATGCCAGCGAAAACGGCTCACTTTTCATTGCCGTTTTTGATGCAAATGGCCAGCCGGTCTCCGGAGCCGACATTGTTGTTGAAAACAATGCCTTAAGCCCGGCAATTGAAATTTCAGACACAACAGGAGTAAACGGAATGCTTCAGCTGGTAGATTTACCAACCAGTACCAGCGCTTACGAAATTACTGTTTCAAAAACCGGCTACACCGGCGCTCAAACTTACGAAATTGGTGACAGCGATAATCCAAATCCAACTAAGCCTCACGCCACTATCGCCAGTCAAGAACTCACCAGCATAAGCTTTACCATAGACAAAGTTTCCAGCCTAAACATCACAACTGCCAGCCCATTTTGCTCGAGCTTAGCCGACATAGACTTGCAAATGGACGGAAGCAAATTAATCGGCGCCAGCCCAAATGTGCTTAAGTTCAGCGAAACCATATCAACGGATGAAAACGGCGATTATTCAAAGAACAATTTAGAATGGGATACCTATATTTTTAACTCCAGCTCAAGCGCTTATCAAATTTTTGGAACCACCCCTCCCACTCCGCTGGTTGTTAATCCAAGCGAAACAGCCAATCTGGATTTTGTTTTAGTGCCTTCCGCATCAACTACACTTTTAGTAAAGGTAATCAATACTTCCGGTAGCTCCGCTATTAGCAACGCAAATGTAAAAATTGAAAAAGGCTCCACAGTGTTTCAAAAAGAAACAGAAAGGTGGATTTTTGGCGACACTGATTGGTCCGGCGGAAACTACAGTTCTCAACCGGATGGAAATATAGACGATAGCAATCCTGCCGGAAGCCTTACCCTAGTAGAGTCAGCCGGAACTTACGCCACCGGAACCAACAGTGTTTTAACATCCAATACTTTTGACCTTGGCACTTCAAGCACCGATATCAGCTGGATTAGTATCCTTCCGGATTCGGGAGCCGCAGGAACGGAAGTTAAGCTTCAAATTGCTTCCAACAACGACAATAGCAGCTGGACTTTTGTCGGTCCAAACAACAGCACCAGCACTTTTTATGACCCTACTGCCAGCACCACAGTGCATAGTAGCCACAATGGCGACAGATATTTCAGGTATCAATTAACCCTCAACACGGATGATGCGGATGAAACACCAAGCGCGGAAGAAATTTATTTTGAATTTAATTCTCCTTGCCTGCCAATTGGTCACGCGCTTTTCCAGAACCTGGAAACAGGGGATTACAACATAACAGTTACGGCCAGCGGATATATTTTAGCTACCAGTACAGTCAATGTCAGCACCGGTTTTGTAGAAGAGATAATAGAAATGGATCAATAAACACCAATACACTAATGCATCACCAATCACCTAATAAAACAACAAAAAAACTATTTCACATTCGGCGATTAGCGCCAATTCGTGAATTAGTGTTTAAATTGCGTCAGCAGAGGGGCTTCACTTTAGTGGAAATACTGGTTGCAATGTCTATCACTGTTGTTGTTGCAATTTTAATCACTCAATTTATCGGCTCTATTACCGAATTCAACCAGCGTTTTAACAGAACTCTTGTAGGCCAAGAGCAGGCCAGCCAAACACTGCAAATAATGATTCCGGAAATTAGAAGCGCGGCCCAGTCTAATGTTGGCAACTATCCGATTGAAGAGGCCGCTACCAGCTCTTTCACCTTTTATTCAGACATAGATAAAGACGGGCTTTACGAGCGTGTTCGCTATTACCTAGATAGCGATGGTGAAACTTTTAGCAAAAGTATTATTAAACCAAGCGGAGAGCCCCTTACATATTCAAGCAGTTCTGAAATTACTCGGCCGATGATGACAGGTATTCAAATGGGCACCAGCTCCATCTTTACTTACTACGACATGCACTCAACCGGTACCCAGTCAGTTGCCTTGCCGGCACCGGTAGATGTTTTGGAAGTTAAAACAGTAAACATTCGCCTAATTTTTGATGAAGGCTCAACAGAAAGGCCGGTCATTAAAAGTGTAGAAAACCAAGCCACAGTCAGAAACCTAAGATTTAAAGATACTAATGAGCAAATATAGAAGAGAGGACATAGGAAATAGGGTGCAGGGTGCAGGAAAAGTGTTGCGCAATTCTTTACTACAACCTATTTATCCTGAGCATCGTCGAAGGACAACCTATAACCTACAACCTAGGAAAGCCCAGCTTTCCATCCAAGTTCTTCTTGTTGGTTTTGTCACCAGCATCGTTTTAAGCGGCTTGGTAGTTTGGGTGGACAGCCACGTACGTTCTGTGGGCCGAGCCGAACTTAACTCCCTTGCCTTTGCCATAGCCGAAAGCGGAGTTGAATACTATCGCTGGCACTTGGCTCACGATCCAAATGATTTTCAGGATGGCACTGGTGAAGAAGGGCCTTATACCCACCCTTACTATGATAAAAATGGAGAGAAAATAGGGGAGTTTGAGCTAGAAATTACCGCTCCAGCTACCGGAAGCAGCATTATCACAATTCGCTCCATCGGGAAAATTGAATCGGTTTCAAGCATAGAAAAAATTATTGAAGTTCAGATGGCGCCAGCTTCTTTGGCCAGATTTGCCGTAATTTCCAATTCTGATGTTCGCTTTGGAGAAGGCACGGAAGTTTATGGGCAGCTGCATTCAAACGGAGGCATCCGCTTTGACGGCCTTGCCTACAATATCGTTAGCTCCGCCAAAGAAGATTATAACGATCCGGATCACGACGGCAGCAACGAATTTGGAGTTCATACCCACATTTCCCCCCTAGACCCAAATCCTCCAACAAGCACTCCTGTTAGAACCGATGTTTTTGTTGCCGGGCGCCGATTCCCCGTACCGGCAATAGACTTTGATAGCCTCACCCAAGATTTAGCCAATCTAAAATCTCTTGCAACAAGCACTGATGGCTACTATGTGGGCGACTCAAATAAATACGGCTGGGAAATTGTTTTAAAAACCAATGGAACATTTGATCTCTACGAAGTAACGAAGCTGGAACAAGAATCTTATGCCTGTAGAAAAGACATGGAGGATGAGCAACCCGGCTGGGGTAAATGGAGCCCGCAACAAACCAGTCTTGAAGAAAGCGGCATAGATTATCCAGACAACGGAATTATCTTTGTTGAAGACGATCTTTGGGTGAGGGGAGAAATTGATGGCGCTCGCCTTACCATCGCTTCTGGGCGCTTCCCGGACAACCCTTCAACCAGGGCCAACATAATTCTCAATGAGAACATAGATTATAACAATTTTGATGGCACTGACTCACTGGCGCTATTTGCTCAAAACAACATTTTAGTTGGTTTTGACAGCGCCGATGATCTAGAAATAGATGCCGCTGTTATAGCTCAGCAAGGATTTGTAGGAAGGTATTATTATCGGCAAGTTTGCGGCGCCAATTATTCTCAAAACAGTATTGATACCTTTGGTATGATTGCTTCCAACAAACGCTACGGCTTTGCCTACACCGACGGCAGCGGTTACCAGTACCGCACCATAACCTATGACGGCAATTTGCTCTACGCTCCTCCGCCAAACTTCCCAACAACCGGATCCCAGTACGAAATAATTTCTTGGGAAGAGATTAAATAAAACCTTATTCATGCCGAAGCCTCTCTGGCTCTATTTGCAAACTTCAGTTTACTTCCATGCGTCAGGCCACAAAAAGCGAGAACTTTGCTTTTAAATACGTCGCGCAGGCTGGCGAGCCGAGCGTGAAGAAAATTTTCAGCCAGAAAATTATTCTGCTATTTAAAAGCAAAGTTCGAGCGACCCTCCACCCTCTCTTCCCAAGTTATACACACGCTTATACAGAGTATTTCCCCAGCTTGTTATACTAAAGCAGTATATACTTTAACGTTAAAGGTCGGTTTTCAATTGAAATTTGCAAATACAATGAACAAAAAAGGTTTTACCCTTATCGAGCTATTGGTGGTTATAGGTATAATCGCTATCTTGGCTTCGGTAGTTATCGTTGCCCTTAACCCTGCTAGGCAGTTTGCTCAGGCACGTAACACTCAAAGAAGTTCAAACGTAAACGCCATCCTTAACGCTATTGGTCAGAATATGGCGGATAATACCGGTGTATGGACCTGTGCTGCCGGTGCTTTGCCCTCAACAGCCACAGAAATGGTAGACACAGGAGGCTACGACATTGCAGGATGTCTGGTTCCTACTTATCTGCCGGCTATGCCCTTTGATCCTAACCCGTCAACAGGAACAACCAATTGGGCTACTTCAACTGACTACGCAACAGGGTACAATGTATCTCAAGATACGGAAGGCCGCGTAACAGTTGCTGCACCATCAACCGAAATTCCTCCTGCTAGCGCAGCAATCAGCGTTACCAGGTAGACTCTTCTACTCGGCAAACAGTTAATAACAAAACCCCGAAAGCTCGGGGTTTTGTTATACTTATAGGAGCTAGCGATTAGCAGAAATATAATAAATATGAATAAAAAAAGTATTAATTCACCTTCTTATGCAGAGGCTTCAGGCGGTTTTACCCTTATAGAACTTTTAGTAGTTATTGGTATTATTGCCATTCTTTCCTCTGTAGTTATCGTTGCCCTAAACCCTGCGCGTCAGTTCAGGCAGGCACGTAACACTCAAAGAAGTTCAAACGTAAACGCCATCCTTAACGCTATCGGACAAAACATGGCGGACAACACCGGTAACTGGACTTGTGCAGAAGGTGCTTTGCCAGCCAGTAGCACCAATATGACTAGTTCCGGAGGTTACGACATCGCTCCCTGCTTGGTTCCAACCTATCTTCCGGCTATGCCCTACGATCCAAGCGCAACCGGCGCAAGCTGGACCAGCACTTCTAGCTACAACACCGGCTACTCCCTTTCACAAGACAGTGAGGGAAGAGTGACAATTGCGGCTCCGGCAACCGAAATTCCCCCCGCAAACGCGCAAATTTCTGTAACCCGGTAAGTTCTGTTAGAAAAACTTAGGCCCTGCGTCTAAAGATCTTGCTGACCCCCTTTCAGTTGTTATACTGTTTTTAAGGCAGGCATTTTATAAACTAATTATTTCTTAACTATGATTAACCGAAGCGATTTTAAGGCCAGAAAATTTGATTTCAGCGCCGGCCTGGATGGCATGAGCGCGGAAATGTTAAAAACGCACACAGAGCTTTACGATGGCTATGTAGCCAAAACTAATGAAATTCAAAAAAAGGTAGATGAGGCCG
>JAUYME010000007.1 GCA_030699515.1 bacterium | reverse complement strand
TTAACCCACGCCTTTGACAAAGGAATTTTGAGTGCGGTAAACGAGGCAAAAAAAACAAAGAACCCATACTTAATAGACAAGCTACACGACGAACTTGTAGATCATTTTTACCAGCAGCTGCTAAACAGCCGTCAAATCATTCAAGAGTAGCCAATATACATTGCCAGCATGCAAAGCGCGCTTCTCACTATCGGAATTTTATTCATCGCCATTGGCGTTTTCGCCCTGCTCTTTTTTTTAATCAAATCCAGAAAAGCCCGGAAAAACAGAATTTCCAAATCACTTCAGCTTCAGCTTTTAAAAATAGAGCTTCCAACGGTAGATAAACCAAAAGAGGTCGGGCAAGAAAGCACCATCGCCAACATTCGGGAAAAAGTGGCACTAATGGAACAGCTACTTTCCCAGCTTACTTCAATAAAAAAACAAGGCCTAAAAGATGTCTTCAAGGCGCATCCATTTTTCACTCTGGAAATTGCCGTACAAAACAGCGGTAAAGAGATTGCTTTCTACGTAGCGCTTCCCCGCCGTTTTGTGCCAAGTTTTGAAAAGGCCATTCAAGGAGTTTATCCGGATGCAAATGTAGAACTAAGCCAAGACTACACAATTTTTCATCCGGACGGATCGGGATCGGGCGCTCAAATCAAAAGCAAAGATAAGTATCTGCCAATTAAAAGCTATCAAACACTGGAGGGAGACCCGCTTGGCGGAATGCTTAATGCCTTTTCCAAAGTTGCGGAGGAAAAAGAAGGCATGGCTCTCCAAATTGTTTTGCAAAATGCCCCGCCCTCTGCCGCCTCACATCTTCTGGAACTGCTCAAGCATTTGCGTAAAGGCAAAACCTTAAACGAAGCAAAGAGCCTAAGCAAAAAAGCAAGCCTTAGCTCGCTCAAAAGCGAAAAGAAAAAAGAGGGCGAAGAGATTAGCCAGCCAAATCCACCGGACCAACAGCTCATAGAAAAGCTGGAAAAGAAATATCAGAAATCGCTTTTCACCTGCAACGTACGCCTTGTTACCGCCGCACACGATAAGGTCAGAGCCGATGCACTGCTCCATGAAGTTTCCACTCCCTTCGCCCAATACACAGTCCCCGACCTCAACGGCTTCATTATCGCAGAAGCAAAAGGCAGAAAACTTCAAAAGCTGTTTTACGATTTTTCCTTTCGTCTTCCCCAAGCCAGAAACAGCTCCTATCTTTCAACCGAAGAAATCGCCAGTATCTTTCATCTGCCAAACACCAGCCATGGCGTAGCCCATGTCAGCAGCGCAAAAGCAAAACTCGCCCCTCTTCCAAGCAACGCGTCAAGCGAGGGTATTCTTTTAGGCATGAATGTTTACAGAGGAAGCGAAAATCCCGTACATATGAGTGAAGCAGACCGCGCCCGACACTTTTATATCATTGGTCAAACCGGAACCGGTAAGAGTAACTTTATGCTTAATTTGATTAAGCAAGACATTCAGGCCGGCCACGGGGTTTGCTTTATTGATCCTCACGGTGATGGAGCAGAAGAAATCCTTCGCCACATTCCGCCGGAGCGAATTCGCGATGTTATTTACTTTAACCCCGGGGATGTAGAACGCCCAATGGGGCTTAATCTTTTAGAGTACGACCCCGCTTTTCCGGAGCAAAAAACATTCATCATTAACGAACTGCTTGAAATATTTAACAAACTCTACGATATGAAAACTGCCGGCGGACCAATGTTTGAGCAGTACTTTAGAAACGCCACCGCTCTCGTTATGGATGATCCGGAAAGTGGCAATACACTTTTGGAAATTAACCGTGTTTTTGTAGACAAGGCATTCAGAGATTTGAAGCTTAGCAAAACCACCAACCCTCTGGTGCAAACCTTCTGGCGCGAAGTGGCGGAAAAAGCGGGCGGCGAAGCCAGTCTTGCTAACATAGTCCCCTACATCTCCTCAAAATTTGACACCTTCCTTTCAAACGAAATAATGCGCCCAATTGTTGCCCAAGAAAAATCTTCCATTAATCTGCGCGATGTAATGGACAATCAAAAGATTTTACTTATCAACCTTTCCAAGGGACGGCTCGGAGAACTAAATTCTGCTCTTATCGGCCTAATTATGGTTGGTAAAATTTTAATGTCTGCCTTCTCTAGAATTGACACGCAAGAAAGCGAGCGCAAACAATTCTATCTTTACATTGATGAGTTTCAAAATGTAACCACAAATTCCATAGAAACAATTCTTTCGGAGGCGCGAAAGTACCGCCTCAACCTCATCATCGCCCATCAATTCATAAACCAACTGGAAGAAGATATTGCAAAAGCAGTCTTTGGAAACGTTGGCTCACTTTCCTCATTTAGAATTGGAGCTGAAGACGCGGAATTTTTAGAAAAACAATTTGGCCCAACCTTTAGCGCCAAAGATTTAATGAACATAGATAACTACAACTGCTATCTAAAACTTCTAATTAACGGCCAAACCGCAAACCCATTCAGTCTAAAAACACTTCCACCAACAAAAGGTAATCCGGAAATTGCCCAAAAGGCCGTAGAGTACTCTCGCCTCACTTATGGACGCGACAAAGCTCAGGTAGTTTCTGAAATTGCAGAAAAATTCAAAGCTGTGGAAAAGAAAAAAGAGGAAGCACTTCCCCGCTTCTAAAAGAATTATATAATAAATTACATAATTTATTATATAATTCTTTGAATACAGTTTAATCGCCATCTTTGGAAGTCGGATCTCCTACGGAGATCCGACTTCCCCTACGTGGTCTTTGGGTCCTTCCAGCACCCCTTCAACTACCTCTGCCAAATTCTCTACATCTGAAACAATTGCATCCGGGCCTCCTTTTTCCAGATTTTCCCGACGCTGAAATCCCCAAGTTACTCCAATACAAGGTACTCCAACATGCTCCGCCTCTCTCATATCACCCAAGGTATCGGTTATAAAAACCGCATCTTTGGGCCTTACCTTGTACTCCTGCAAGGCGGAAAGGATTTTTTTAATTTTGCTTGCCCCCTTATCAAAACCATTTATCCCGAAGAAGTGCTTTTCCAAAGAAAATTTTTGTAGATATTCTTGAACGCTAGCCCCCATTGATGAAGTCACAATTATGAGCGGATACTTACTGCTTAACTTCTCAAGCTCACCTTCAATGCCTTCCACCGGCGCAAGCTCTAATAATTTATGCAAATAGTTTTGAAAATATTTTTTGTCATCGCGATTTACCACACCATCATAGTCCTCTACGGCTTCATAAATATTTCCATCAAACATTGACCGATACCGCTCTCTTTCAATTCCGGGTAAAACAATTTGTCCAACCTCAAAACACATTTCAAATGTATCTACAATAACTCCATCAAAATCAAACAGTACCAGCTTTTTAGTATCCATAAACTTTATACTACAGTATTCAAGTAATCAGTCAGAGTCCTGTCCCGCACCGAGCCCGAACTTGCTTCGTAGGCTCTGGTGCAGCACGCGAAGCATGCGGGGATCAAAATCAAACAGTACCAGCTTTTTAGCTGTTGATTCTTTCATTTGGAATTCAATTTCTATGGCCTAAAAGCATTTGCCTCAAATAGCGAACGGTCAATGCCGGAGCGTTCTGCAACTGCGCTCATCATAAACTCATAATCAGCTTCACTGAATTTTAAAGGCGACCCGGCTGGGCGGCCGTTAAAGAGCGGCTGGATAACCTTATCGGCTCCGACATCTCGGGTGGCAAAATCTTTTTGAGCCGCAGTAAGGGCCTCAAATTCGCTGGCGGCGATAAAAGAGGATACTCGGACAGCCTCTGTACTAACCATATCAGTGTCTGTGTCTATAAAAACCGTAATGTTGAGAGAAGGGTAGCCGAACTGATCTTCGCAGACGAAGCTTACGTTATAGAATTTGAGGGCATTCAGTTCCTTTGCTTCCGGTGTGAATTCTATCCTTTCGCAACTGCGCTGTTTGGAAAAGATATTTTTTGTTCCAGAAGGAGAAGCCATCTGAGTCTTTGCTGAAGGACCAGACTCCTCAATCGTTTCCATGACTTCTTTGCGAATACTATCGGCATTCGTTTTCGTCTCCCCTTTTGCGTTTACAGACCTGCCGTCATCATATGCGCTAAAAGATAGGAAGGTGATATTGCTATCGGGGCTGCCGCTTCCGGTTGGCGCATAAAGTCCGCGGTCAAAAACAAAGCTTTTCTCTTGACTGGCGGAAAGGTAAGAAAGTTTTAACTGGTACCAATGTTCTTTAAGTTGCTCCGGATCCAGTGTGGCGAAAAAATCTGAAAGCTCATCAACACGCTTTCCGGCAAGAAGATTCTTTAGAAGAACCTTACGCTCCTCGAAAAAAAAGTCATTCGGAAAATTATCTTCCTGACTGTTCTCTGCCACTTCACTATCTGATCTATCAGAACCGGAAAAGATAAGCCAAGCTCCGACAGCAATAATAAGCAAAACTATGATAACAATATATATTTTCTTCATGCTCTTACTATAACTCCGGATTTAGAAAAATACAAAATAAAAGTCCCGATGGACATCGGGACGCCTAACAAATGATGTGGACTCACGGGGAGTCGAACCCCGAACCCATCCATGCCATGGATGTGTGATACCGCTTCACCATGAGCCCAATGCGACAAGTTTACAAAAAAGAAAGCCTTTCTGCAATTTCCCAGTTACAACATTCTATTATTCTATAGAATAATAGAATGTTGTAACTGCTTTAGCTCCTGCCTTTTTCTATAACCTATCACCTACTTGTACTGAGCTTGTCGAAGTATCCCCTATAACCTCTTATATTATTCACATCCCCCTTCCTATTCCCTAGCCCATCCTCTGCTATACTCTTTTTAGTTCCTTAATTGTTCTTTTTTTGTCTCTCCGGCAAGCTAAGCTCCATGCATTCCCGCCATGTTGAGCAGTCGATGCAGCGCAGAAAACTGTGTAAGGCATTCTGGATTTCTCACATTACAAATGTAATGAGCCCGCAGTTTTTGTTCTGATACTCCCGCAAAGTGAGCTGGATAGAAGACACCCGATCAACTGTCTAAACCTCGTCCTTTAAAATACTCCTCTCAAAAAACGCTAGGGAGTATGTCACAAAATAACTATATGTTATCGGACAAAAGACTCCTTTAGCCAAAGGATAAAGTCTAGATAGATCGGCAAAGCGCCAAAAGGCCTCACGTGCCTGCAGTTAGAAAAATAACTTCAGACATGTGAGGCCTTTTACATTGCCACAAATATTTAAGAGCAAAGCCCCGCACCGTCTGGTGCAGGGCAAAGCGATTAACTATATTTGTGAGCACCCCGCAAACAGTTCACCCCGAGCTTGCTTGCAGTGAGCTTGTCGAACCTGTCGAAGGGTGAAGCACTACGGGGTCGGAATATTAAAAATTTTTCAAAATTGCCCCGCCCGTGGCTCCGAGAGGTCTCGGAGCCACGAGCACGCGCCTTTCATCTGCGGAAATGACCGTTCATTGTCGCTTTCAGCCGCGCAACGAGCCTATCCCGTCCCGGAAAGCGCCAGGCCACTCCTCCCGGGATGCGAATCTCCTCGCAGGGATCAACTGCCATCGGGTGCCGAGCCCTCGCACTTCTGACTGCGTCCTTGCAGTCGGGACAACTCTCGTTGCTGCCAAGAACCTGGTCGCAGCATCCGCAGAGCACGACCTCTCCGTTCACAAAAAACTGATGCATGGAATCCTCCGAGCTTTGAGTTACTTTGAGTTACGAAACTGTGTCCGAACTATTTCGTTCAGATTTTAGAACGAACATAGATCTTTGGAAAATTAGTAATACCCAAGGGGTCTGGTAATTTTCTAAAGTCTATGGGTTAGTTAAAATCTGAATGAAAGAGTCGGATTCATTCTAAAGTCACAGTTTCGTAACTCAAAGATCCGTCGAAAACGATTGAAAGAATAAAACCAAATTTCCAAAACAAAGTCAAATCAAAAAAGAGAGCTGGGAAACCGCTCTCTTTTTTTATTTGAATATTCCTAGATGGAACCTGTCTGCATACCAGAGCTCTTTCGCAGCGACATTAGCAACCAAAGCAATGTTGCAATACCAATCAGAACATAAAGTGTCCTAGCCACCACTTCACTGTATCCGCTAATGCGCCAAATTAAATCAAAATTAAACGCACCAATCAGGCCAAGGTTGATTCCCCCAATAGCCATTAAAACAACAGAAATATTTTTTACGAGCTTCATGTTCAAAATACTTAAATTAATAATCTTTCTATCAGTATATCAGCAATTTAAGATAAATTTTGGGGATAAAAAATACCCGCTAGGGCTAAGTCATGGTTCTTGGAGGGTGGGACGCAGGCGTCCCACCCTCCACGTTGCGTCCCTGCAGCGGTTAGCCACAGGACGTACCGGCTCCGCCACCGGGCGAAGATGTCTCCGGCTCCGGAAGCGCCTCGATGGTCCAGGTGACATCCCAACGGATCTCGTGCCTCACGTCACCGTAGATGTCGCCGGAAGAGACCTTCTCGCCGGTCCGCATGTCGCGCATCACCAGCTCCGCCTGCTTGCAGACGATCTGCTCGTGGCAGAGCTCGTCACGCTCCAGCCCCTGGATGCACTCCATCTCCTCAATCCACTTGCGTGGCCGGAAGATGAAGGCACTGATGTTCTGGAAGGGGTCCGGGAAGTTGGACATGATGCCCCGGCTACCCCGGAGCTGAACGACCAGTTCCTTCTGGTCGGCCGTCATGTACCCGAGTTCCTTGCCTGCGCAGCTGATGCGCACGCAACACCCGGTATCGTTCACGACCTTGATCGGGATGGTGTAGGTCTCCCGACCATCCTCGGTAACCTGGAAGTCGCTGGTGTCGCCACCCGCGACGCTGCTGCTCCCCAAGAGGAGCGCGACGAGAAGTATTACGAAAAGGGTTGTCAGCTTCATCGCCGACCTCCTTCCTTGGTTGGGGTGAGCTTCTCAGGTGCAAATTAAATTATAGCGCAAAAAACACCCCTTGTCAAGAGGCTATGGTAATGTGCACACACAACGGGAGTATATTCACTAATTACTACACCGGCATGAACAAACGAAGCGATATGACTGTGAAAACGCTTCATGCGCTTGATCAGTTTTGTAAGGAAAACAATATCATCCATTACCTCATTGACCCTGGGAAACCGGCTCAAAATGGAACAGTAGAGAGGAGTCACCGAGAAGATCAAGAGAAATTCTATGACCAAAACAAATTTAAAAGTCTCGAAGATTTGAAAAAGAAATTAAAAAGATGGAACATGTATTACAATGACCTAGAACATTGCGGTTTAAATGGAAAAACCCCGAATGAATTCCTTACCGATTATCAATCAATTAAACCACCAAATGTGCGTACCTAAAACACTATTATAAGCATTCTATAAAGAGAATATTCAGTTCCTCGGTGGTGAGTTCTTCCATGTCGGCAGTTTGTAGATATTCTAATCGCTCATCCGAGATTCTTCCATTTACACATTCTTTCGTTTCATCGCTCGTAATTGAAATATCACTTTGTTCGTCTGGCTCGGTAGCGCGAGGAGTATTCGAAAATCCATACCACCATATTAGTAAAGCAGCAATAATAATGAGAATAGTTGCCAGAAGGATATATCGAGTTGCATTTTTCATAAGTTATTGGTTGGTTATCTCGCATCAGCGCTAAACGCACGAATATTATTAACATCTGTATTCCATAAGCGTTTGTCTTGGAAGTTGCGTATGATTGAATCTACTTGTCCTGTAAGACCAGATGGTCCAGTGACTGCTGATCCTCTTCCACCCGCAAAAACTCTATATCCATTATAAGTACCATTACAATCCCAATCAATCATCACAACAATAAACGGAAGCTGCAACCCATTAGGAACAATTTTCTTTGAGATATCCCAAGCTATGTTATATCCGTAATTCGGTGGATGAAAAACATATTTGACCCTCTTCTCCGATGCTGCTCTTAAATCTGAAAGTTCTCCTTCGATCGCATCGGCGAATTGCCTGCAACGGCCACAGTCACCATATTTCAATACAGCATATTTTGGCTTACACGATAGTGATTCCTCCGTTTTCGGAGTGGGGGCTGGAGTCGTTCCTACAGTTGGGTTGGGTTGAGGAACAACCGTCGGCTCTGGTGCAGATGTTTCTTTCTCTTGTGCTCCAGCACAGCTGCACGAACGTGCACGGATATCCTTACAACCTGCATTCTCAGAATCATTTTTCAATCCTTCCAATAATGAACCTATCCCTCCTTCAATTCTGGCAACTTCTGCATTCCATTCCTCCAATGAATATCCACTTTCCGGTCCAGGATATGGGTCGCAAGTGCTATAAATTTTTTGGCCGCATACAGAACTATCTTCACAGATTCCGCCACAGCGAGGAGCAACTGCTTCACCGCAAGCAATCGGCTTAGTCTCTACTGTGGGTTCTTCTGTAGGTGGTTCCTCGTCACGCTCGGTAGGAGTGGAGTCTGGCGGAGTTGTCGGCTCGTCCTCTTTCGGTGGCTCTTCTTTCCTCTCTGTCTCTGCAGAATTTGACCCAGATTGGCCGGCGCCCCCACAAATACATTGATAGTTTGAATCACTAGGCTTTTTTTTCTGCGAATTAAATACATATGTGGGCTTACACGTACCGCCTGCACCAGTGCACTGATTACCACCACCACAGCTTATTTGGTCCTCAATTACTTTGGCGATTCTCTCGGCAGCCGCTATTTGCTTCTCTGGAGAAGGAGCAAGGAGTCCTTTGAATTTACCATCCTTGAACTGATCCATTTCACTGTGAATGTCTTTAAACTCCTCGTCATAAAATCCAATGCCAGGATTCTCCCTCTTATCTTCTTGCAACGCAGCCCTTACATTGCCAAGTGTTGGCGGTGAACACTTTAGGTCATCCTCCTTTGTTGGCGGTGGAGGTGGCGTATCATCATCGTCGTCTTCCGGAGTTGCTATTGTAGGAGGTGTCGGTTCGGTTGGGCTAGGACCCCAAGGCTGAGCCGGCGATGAACGTGTCGGCGTATCATCCTTGTCTTTATCCTTGCCGCTGTCATCTCCAGCGTTATCGTCCTCCTCTTCGTCTCCGCCCTCTTCTTCATCATCATCCCCTTCTTTAGAATCTTCAGAGCTAGAAGGCGCTAGGCCTGGTTCAGTTTCCTCGTCATCATCTTCCTCTTCTCGCACTCTACCCTCATCACTATCTTCACTTGTCGGCTCTTCCTCTTCTTCCTCATCTTCCTCATCTTCAGGCTCGCTTGTTATAGTTGGCTCTCCTGAATCTTCAGCATCGAAGTCCTCACCCCTTAATCCATTCCAAAAATCACCCAAAGCATCGCCTATTCCGCCAAAGAGATCTTCAAAAAATCTTCTAATCGGATTTTGATCATCCCTATCTTCATCAGTAGGATCTTCAACTTCAGCACCATCCGGTACAGGTGCAACACTTCCACCATCACCACCGGCTCCACCGGCTCCACCTCCGCCGCCTCCGCCGCCTGGAGGAGTACCGCCAGGGCCGTCTCCTTCAGAGCTTGATTCGCTGTCTGTAGCTAATTCTTCTGCTGTAGGGGCCTTGTAGCCTGATAGACCGCAACCCAAATCGCCGCTTACCGAAGCAGCACAATCGTTTGAGTGTGTAACTGTGACGTTATAGGTTTGCCCTCTAGCCCATCCAGATGGGTGCCCGGACGGTTCATTATTAAGCTCGACGGTTGGAGCGTGCTGAGTGTCAGAAGAGTTACTCTCTGCCGGACCAGCTCCGCATTCTTCGCAGGTTTCCTGCCCACCGCCTTGCGTATTGTAGGTTTGTCCTGCATCACAATCCAAATCACATTCTATGGTTTCTGGAAGATTAATATTTTGGAAACATGCAAGCTGTGCTGCGTCTGCGTTACTTGCCAGCTCTCCGGGAGAGCTAATCTCAATCTCCGCCAAGATCATATTTTGCAGGGCCTGAAGCTGAGCCTCTCTCTTTGCTGCTTCCGCCTCTGCCTCAGTTAGATTATCCACTCCATCACCGTCGGGGTCCTGCCAGCTATAGTGAACATTTTCTATTTCGAATATCGGATTTCCCTCGCTATCAAACTGAGGATTGCCAAAATCATCCGTGGCCTGCACTGGATTTCCGCTCGCATCAGTCACGGTTTCTACCGTATTCCAACCATCACTCAAATTCATTTCAAAGTTCTCCCGCGGCTCTCCCGTCATCGCTGAATAATACGCGGCAGAATCTCCACCAAAATTGTTCGCTGCGCCATCGTCAACAACACAATCACCATCGTTGTCTATAGAATTAATGACAAATTCTGTTTGTGCTATTTCATTCTCTTGAGCAGTTACTGCATGATCTGCATTTCTTGCAATAATGTGTGCGCGCTCTTGAGGACTCTGCCTTCCTCTGCTTTGAAGACTGTCTAAGTTATCCCTTGCCGCCTGCGATGCCTCCAAAGCCTCTCTCACCGCCTGGCTTTCCGCAGAGTCAATTCCTTGCTGTGATGCCTCGTGTGCTCCTGCATCTACTGCCTCTTGAATTGCCTGCTTTTCAATTTCTTCGGCAGCCGCAACCGCAGCTTCAGCCGTGGCAATTTCTTCCGCACTAGCCGGCTCTTCACCAACAGGAACAGCAGCATCCGGATCTTCAACACCCGCCGCTCTTGCCTCCTGATCTCTTTGCTCAGCTTCGGCTTGTAAATTTTCTAGCTCCGCTTCTTGAGCAGCCAGTTCTTCATAAAGACCCCCTTCACACATTTCACCAGTTCCAAGAATTTGCTGTAGCTGAGATTGGCTTGGGCTACCTATGGTGACTGTAGTTGTCCAAGGAGAATACCCTGAGTCGCTGTCGCTCTCATCGTAACTGCCCGTTGGCATGGGGCATGCACCATATTTTTCCGGTTCCGGATCTGGCACCGGTCTGCCTCCGCCGGCAACACACTCACAGGTCGCTTCTTCAATCTTTGTTATGGTCGCCTCGCCCGCTGCTGCTGCCTCTTCCGGAGAATTATAAACTCGATCACCCGATGTTTGCGCGCCTTGCGGTCCATCGAGTTTAGCCCCGCCAGCGCTATATTTTGTGGTAGTTCCCGACTGACACGTTCCGGCAGCTCCCGAACTTGTTGTGCACTCACCAACGCAACTGTTCGGACTGCATGCCCCCCCTCCACTGCTAGAACTCCCTCCTCCGGATCCGCTCACAGAAGTAGAAGACTTGTCATCACCGGAACCTTCCACCACCGTTACCAAACTAAGAAAACCGTCATCTCCTTCAACGAAACTTAAAGTGGCTCTTCCCCCCTCCGATTCAGAACTGATAACCGTACTGCTCTTTCCTCCATCCAAAGTATCTGCATCATCAACATCTGCCCCCGGCCGAAAGAAATTAGTAATTCTTATGCCTAAGTCAGTAAAAAAGTCATCAATACTTATGGAAACTCTTTCAAAAATTGATGGCTTAATCTCTTTTTCAATATCTGCAATTAAATCTGCATCTGTAATTTCAACACCTGCATTAAAACCGGTATCTGCTGTCCTTGCAGTTCCACGCGCCAAACTGGCAAAAATATTTCCGGCCGTTTCAACCGATATTTCCCGAAACTCCCTTCTGTTTGCACTGCTTATCAACTCTGCCTGACCGCTAATCTTAACCGCTACAGAATTTTCAAAAGGCGTAAGGCTTACTCTGCTGTTTGCCCTAATGTAGGGCTGATATGTAGTTACAGAATCATTCTGCGCAGTAACCGTAACCTGCTTTTTAACAACTACCCCTGCGTCCTCCCTTGGAATATGAACAATATCTCCCGGGCTCAAAGTTCCCGAATCCACCGATGATGAAGATCCCCCTCCACCTCCACCGCCACCTCCACCGCCTGAAGAGCCTGTGTCAACCGATGTCTGTCCGGATGGTTCATCCTCTTCAACTTCAACCGGAGGCTCTTCTTGAACCGGATCATCAACCTTAACCGGAGGCGTTTCATCAACAGCAGTTTCACCGGCAGGATCTTCAACCTTAACCGGAGGCTCCTCAATGTCTATAGTTGAGCCGCTGCCTGCATCTCCTGTACCAGTATCTTCAGTACCTCCAGTATCTACGGAAACCGAATCGCCCCCCGGATCTATACGGACAGGATCTTCTACAAGCACAGGATCTACCGGAATCACTACGTCACCAGGGTCAATTTGTGTAGAAAAATCAAAATTATTAGCACCAAACTCAATACGGGACCTGGAATCAAAACCTCCCCCGCCCCCATCACCGGTGATGACAGTGCTGTCTCCGGATTGAAAATAAAAACTATCATTTGTTTGGGTACTGTTGAAACCATCTGTTTGCACTGTTTCAATACCCGTTTGCCCGGCATTAAAATCTAAACGATTGCCAAAGTCTTCAAAAACCTCTAGCACATCACGCTGGTCAATCCTACCTCTGTCAATAACTTGAGCCGACCCCGTGTTAAGAAATGCCAGACCCAAAAACAAGACCGCAACAAGGCCGAATTGTTTTGCTGACTTCTTTATCCTTTTATGCATTCTCTATATAAGAAACTTTCCCTAATAATATCATGTATATATTCAAAAATCGGCATTCCGCTTTCCACAGTAAACTCTTGTACAAAACCGCAGTAATAAAAAATGTAACAAAACGTCATATATTACGAGCCGTCAAATCGCAAATTAATTTGCGGCTTGAAAGGCTACGTGAGGTAAGAATTATGCTTTTATCTTGCAAAGAAAATCAATTTACAAGATAAACGCAAAAGGTCGGCCAATTAATCACTACTTATATGTTCAATTAACATGAAAAATAAGCTAAAAATGGGTATGCTTCTTGTAGCTCTATCAGCAGTAGTGTTCGCTGGCCCTCTTTTTACCCAGGCTGCAACACTGCCCCTGAGCGTACAGCAAGAAATGTCCCAGCTGCTTAGCTCAACATCGCTTGCATTAAATTCTCTGTCCGTTCAGCTTTCAGCAGATCAACAGATATTGCTTAGTTCAGCACAAACTCTAAACATTCTTGGAACAGGCATAACTGCACTAAACAATAGCTTCCAACAACTGGACGAGGACGACCAAGAACTTCTGGAAGACGAAATGCAAACTGTCATAACCCTTAGTATTGCCGTAGTAGAAAATGAGGGAGATAAGATAAGAGCCGTACAAGAGCGAAGACAAGAACAAAGCTCTCTTCTATCAAATATAATTGAGCGCTTTCGCGACCTTGTAGAGGACGTCGCAGACTTCCGAGCAAGCTAAGCAAAGACAAGAGAAAAAAACATCCCGATAACCATCGGGATGTTTTTTAGAACTTACTGGAACCTATTTGTTCGCCATTGCAAAATCTTTTCCTACTACTCTCCAGCACTCGTGCGGACCACTTTGGCTTTTGGTAACTGCGAAGTAGCGTCCTTTCTTTTCTTCGATGCGGTAGTTGTCGCTATCGAACTTTTTCTTACTTTTTACATCGTAAAAAGATAGTTTTTCTTTTCCTGCCATATTTTAAACGAATTAGTTTTATATTGGCATCTTTCAACCTGGGGGTTAAAAGAAATTCGACCGAAACACGGATTACCCTAATTATAGGCAAATTACGGCTAAAAATACAACCAGCTATCAACAGACCACTCTATATTTGCAATATTTATCAAATTTTACTACTCTCACTGCAAGCGTCCCAACTGGAGAAACACGCATGCAAAACGGTAATTCCCGCGTGCGTCTCCAAGCCAAATGGGATGCACTTCGACAAGCCGGCGAAATAATTGCCGGTATCAACATCTTGCTTCGCCTAACCGGGCGTCTCAAGATCCGCAATCAGCAAAACTTTCCCAAAGAGCCGGAACCTTTGCTGATAGTAGCGAACCACCTCTCCAAATTTGTGGAGGCGATCCTACTCTTGCCCGGCCTCTTTGCACCTTGGTACTGGCGTAACATGTGTCACAGCGCATGGAACACACCCGATAGGGACAATTTCAAGGCGCTCAGGCACCACTCTCTCTCCTGGGCACTGCTACGCACCGAGTTCATGCCAAGAAACGGCAATTGGCGCCAGCAGCTGGCTGCCATCGACCGAGTCGCAGCGCGACTCCGTGCCGGAGAGTCTGCCATCTTCTTTCCTGAAGGTGGACGAACCAGCTCTGGCAATGGGGAGCGACTCTACTCTCCCATGCTGGGAAAGCCCATGCGGCCCCTTGTGAAAGGGGGCCTTACAAGGCTAGTACTCCGGTCTCAAGCCAGGGTACTGCCCGTCTGGGCGGAAGGCACAGACAAAGTCTTCCCCCGCAACGCCCTACTGCCTCGCCC